>JAKAGN010000162.1 GCA_021815525.1 Deltaproteobacteria bacterium | reverse complement strand
TATAAGGGTGCCGTAAACTTGGCCCCTACAATTGACCGCAAGGAGAAAACACATGGGAAGAGCCGACCACCTCATCATCTCCTCGGACCAGGCCCAGCCCTTCAACTACGCGGTGGGGCTTCACGGAAGCAAGTTCTTCCAGGAGCTGAAGGAAAATCGCCGCATCGTGGGCATCAAGTGCCCCAAGTGCGGCAAGGTCTACGTGCCGCCCAGGAAGGTCTGCGGGGGCTGCTTCTGCGAGAATACGGAGTTTGTGGAGGTGGGGCCCCAGGGCACCATAGGCACCTACACCATCGTGCGCTATGCCTTCATCGACCCGGAAACCGGCAAGCAGAAGCCGGTTCCCTACGGCTACGGCTTCATCCGCTTCGACGGCGCGGACACCCTCTTCCAGCACTTCGTGGAGCTATCCGACGCGCGGCCCATCAGGATCGGCGCGCGGGTCGCGCCCGTCTTCGCCGAGGAGATGAAGGGCACCATAAGGGACATCCTCTACTTCCGCGTCATTGACTAAAGGATGCCAGGGCGGTATCATGGCTTGTCGGGTCCGCGAAATGTAACGCGGAATTACGGATGCCTCACCGACGTTCGAGGAAGATCGGGCCATGAAAATCTATCGCTTCGCCGCCGTGATCGAAAAGGACAAGGACGGATATTTTGCCTACTGTCCCGAGCTTCAGGGCTGCTACACCTGCGGCGACACCTACGAGGAAGCCCGTCAAAACCTGGAAGACGCCATAAGGCTTCACGTGGAGGACCGCATAGCCGATGGTGAGGATATCGTGACACCGGAGAGCCTGGCCCTGACCACGGTCCAGGTGGCCGTATGAGCGAGCGGCTTCCGCGCCTTACCGCGAAAGATATCATCCGCATTCTGGAAAGGCGGGGATTTTCGTTGTCGCAGGTTGCGTTCTAACAATTACATGCTACAACTATCCTCGATCATAAGAAAGGAGAGTCACAAATGCCTAACGTAACGTTGAGCTTTGCCGATGAACCTGAATTGAAAAACAAGGGGATGGTTTTGACTGTAAAGGATGACGACGATATCGTGGGGCATCTTATGATTGGAAAAGCAAGTATTATATGGTTTAAAAAGAATGCAAAAAAAAGGGGATATAAAGTTGATTGGGAGGAACTCAAGACGTGGTTTGAGGCTAAAGAAAAGATAGAAGCAACCCGCCCTTAAGGATAAATATATAGTTTTCAAGGAGATATCGGGGGAGGAAGGGCAAGGCCCCTTTTTCCCCCGCGATGTTTTGGAAACCATACTCCATAACCCGAGGCTTCGGGCCGTCAAGATCCCGGGCGGGCTTTCTGCCTGCGTGGCCGCCGCCAGCGGCAAGGCCGAGAGCGGCCACGGAAACGGCGACTGCCTGGTTCTCGACCTTGCGCGATCCTTCTTCGCCCTCTCCGACGCCTCCGAGCGCCACCCCCGCGCCTCCCGCGAGTTCCTGGGCCGGGTCCACGCGGCCCTGGGCTCCGGCCCCGGGCCCCGCGACGAGGGCTCCTTCCGCGGCCTCCTCGACGCCTGCTACCGCGAGCAGCCCTACGGCCGCACCGCCACCTTCTGCGGGCTTTTCGTCGCGGAATCGGAGGGCGCAAAGTCCGCGCTTCTGGCCTGCGGCGGGGACAGCTTCCTGGCGGTGCTCGATTCCCTCACGGGCGAGATCCTCTTTCGCACGCCGGCGGACATGAGCTTCGCGGGCCGCAGCCTTTCCGTGGGGCTCGTGACCCGGATCCCCCTTCCCACGGGCCGGGAGCGCATAATCCTCGCCACCGACGGCCTGGCGGACCTTTCAAGGGTCCTGGGCCTTGCGCCGCAGGCCCTTTGCGGCCAATACGCCGCGCTCCATCCGCCGGACGAGGCGGCCGACCGGCTCGCCCGCTTTTTGAATCGCCGCGCCGGAACGCTCCATCACGACGATCTCGCCCTCATCGTGCTGGATCCTTTCGCCCTCACCCCCTTCCCCGGCCCGGTCATATATCTCGGCGGCACGGCCCGCAGCGCGGAGCGCCGCTTCCGCGAGTCCCTCCCGGCCCTTCCCGACGAATGGCGGCCCCTTTCGTTTCAAACACCTTCCTGACGAACCCGGCTTGGCCTTTTTCCGCTTCTGTGGTAAGCGAGAAATGTTGCGAGTTTAGATCAACAGCGCCGAATGGCCGATTCACCTAAAATCTGAAATTTTTGAAAGGGTGGAGGCGGGAAGCGCAAGGGGAAGGCCGGATATTCAGGCTGGCGAAAAACGATGAGCCGCAAGGCGCGCAAGGCGTGCGCGAAGGGAGCGTACTCTTGTACGTGACCGAGCCGCGCGCCGATGCGCAACACAGCGGATCGCGTTTTTCGCCAGCCTGAACCCTCCCCCCGCAAAACCCATCCCCGAAATCCCATGAACCCCGATCTTTTCCGCGCCATAGATAAGTACGTTGGGGCGCCGGCCTGCGCCGTGGCCAGCGGCCTTGCGCGCATATCCCCGGGCCTTTCCGGCAAGGGGGGCCCGGCGAGCCCCGCCGCCGCGCTCTTCATCCAGCTTTCCGAGATGGGCTCGGCGGTCCTAGCCTCCCCGGCCGTGGCCCGCTTCCGGGAGGCCCACCCGGACTGCGCCGTCCACTGGCTCACCTTCCGGCACAACCGCAGGATCGTTGACGCCCTGGGGCTCGTGCCGCCCGAAAACGTGATCGCCATAAACGTGACGGGGGCGGCAGCCTTTCTCTCCTCGACCAGGCGCGCCGTGGCGGAGGTCCGCGCCCGCCGCGTGGACACGGTCTTCGACTTCGAGCTTTTCGCGCGCTTTTCCGCCCTCGTTTCGGCCCTCTCCGGCGCGCGGCGGCGCGTGGGTTTTTCCATGTTCCACCAGGAGGGCCTCTACCGTGGAAGCCTCCTGACCCACCCCGTGCTCTACAATTGCCACCAGCACGTGGCCAAGAACTTCCTTGCCCAGGTCCTGGCCCTGGAGCGCCCCCGCGAAACGCCCCTGGTGAAGGAGGCCATCAACCAGCCCCTTTCGGCCCCCCGCTTCGTTCCGGACCCGGCCGCCGCAGCGCGCGTCAAGGACCTCCTCTACGACCTTTGCCCCCAACGGGCGGCGCGCCACCTGGTGCTTTTAAACCCCGGCGCGGGCGAGCTTCTGCCGCTGCGCGCCTGGCCCGTGGAGCACTTCGCGCGCCTGGGGCGCATGATCCTGGAGAACCACGACGCCCTCCTGGCCGTGGTTGGCCCGCCCGAGGCCCGGCCCCTGGGCCTCGACCTTTCCTCCCGCCTTCCCCGCGACCGCGTGGCCGACATGACCGGCCGCACGGATCTTCCCGAATTCCTTGAGCTTCTTTCCGCCGCCCGACTCATAGTCACCGCCGATTCGGGCGCGGCCCACTTCGCAAGCCTGACCCACACGCCGCGGGTGGTCCTCTTCGGCCCCGAAACCCCCACCCTCTACGCCCCCCTGGGCGACCGCGTGCGCACCCTCACGGCCGGCCTTGCCTGCAGCCCCTGCCTTTCGGCCTTCAACCACCGCAAAAGCCCCTGCAAGGATGCCGCCTGCATGAGGGAAATCCTCCCCGAATCCGTCTACGCCGCCGCCGTTCCCTTCCTGGAAAACGGCGACCTCGTGGCGAAAATTCCCGAGAGCCGCATTCGAGCGTGAAAAGAAAAGGCGCCTCCGGCGGCCGGGGAGACTACGTCCCCCCGGACCCCCGATAATTTTGGCGCGGCGCGTGCTTCGCACGCGCCGCGCGCGTGTATGAGGGCTTCGCATTCGATCAGGCAACGATTTTTGCGCGGAAGAGGGGCTGAAGAACTGGGCTCCTTCCGGTTTACGGCATGGAAAAATCGAAGCGGACCTCGGTGAAGACGGCGGGATCGCAGGCCGGGAAGCTGCGCTCGAGAAAAAGGGCGCGGCCGTCGCGGGAGAGGAGCATGACGGTGGAGGAGCGGGTGCCGTAGACGGGGCTTTGGACGAAGATGGAGGATAGCACCCGCTCGAACTCAAGGCCCACGCCGGTCTCGGGAAGCTCGCGGTCCGGGGCCCGGCGGGTGTCGGAGAGGATGCGGAAAAGGGCGGAGGTATCGGGGCCTTCCGGCGATTTTTCGAGGAGTTGGGACAGGGCGGCCCGGCCCCGGGCGACCTTGGGCCAGGAGACGTCCGGAAGGCTGTTGGAAAAGCCGTGCACGCCAGGCGGAATCCTGGAGATGCCCGGCGCGTGGTTGGAAAAGAAAAACGCGCCCGAGGCGTCCGCCGCCACCAGGTTGAAGGGGTTGTAGTCGTCCGCCGTCTTGGACAGGTGCGAAAGCCAGGCCTCCGGCGCTTCGGAGCCCGAAAGGTAACCGGAAACGATGTGCCCCCGGCTCTCCCGCTCCGGCCGCACGGCCGCGGGGTCCCGGAAGTTGGTCAGGAAGGCCCAGCGGCCCCGGCGGGAGAGCCCCATCCAGGTCCCGCCCTCCTTTTCGTCCCGTCCCGCAAGGATTTCCGGGGCGTCCGGCCGGAAATCAGCGGCCAGAGTCGGGCGGTCCAGGAACTCGTCCCGGTTCCCCGCCAGAATCACCGGATAATCCGCGTCAACCCCGTATGCCAGGAACCATACGCACATGCCCCTTCCTTAACACGAAGGCGCTTTCCCGAATAGGGTCTTTACATCCGGCCGCGAATTTGTTTAAACCCCGCCTAAGAAGGATAGTTTTTGAACTTCAAGGAGGGATTTTCCATGCGTGAAGCCGTCATCGTCTCGGGCGCAAGGACCGCCATCGGCGCCTTCGGAGGCGCGCTCAAAGACGTCCCCGTGGTCCAGCTTGGAAGCACGGTCCTGCGGGAAACCCTGAAAAGGGCCGGCCTTCGGCCCGTGGCCAGCGACTCCATGCTCCAGATCGGCCCGGAGCGCATCCAGGAAAACGGGCTCATTCCGCTTGAAAAGGAGTCCTACGCCTGGGATCACGCCCACGCGCCCGTAACCGTGGACGAGGTCATCATGGGCAACGTCCTCGTCGCGGGCCAGGGCCAGAACCCCGCGCGCCAGGCAATGGTGAAGGCGGGCATCTGCCGCCAGACCCCGGCCTTCACGGTGAACAAGGTCTGCGCCTCGGGCCTCAAAGCCATCGCCCTTGGGGCCTCGGCCATCATGACTGGCCAGGCGGACGTGATCCTTGCGGGCGGCCAGGAGTGCATGTCCCAGGTTCCCATGGCCCTTCCCAAGGCCCGCTGGGGCTACCGCATGGAGCTTGGCGGCACCGGCGAGATCACGGACCTGATGGTCTTCGACGGCCTCTACGAGATATTCTACGGCTACCACATGGGCGTGACGGCCGAGAACATCGCCCGCGTCTACGAGGTCTCCCGCAGGGACCAGGACGAGCTTGGCGTGCTTTCCCACACCCGCGCCCGCAAGGCCATCGCGGACGGCACCTTCGCCGCCGAGATAGCGCCCGTCATCATCAAGGGCCGCAAGGGCGACGTCGTGTTCGACACCGACGAGCGGCCCATGGACACCGACATGGAGAAGATGGGCAAGCTTAAGCCCGCCTTCGCCAAGGACGGCACGGTTACCGCCGGCAACGCCTCGGGAATCAACGACGGCGCGGCCGCGGTCCTCATGATGAGCGCCGAAAGGGCCAAGGAGCTGGGGCTTTCCCCCATCGTGAAGGTGAAGGCCTTCGCATCGGCGGGGCTCGACCCCGCCTTCATGGGCTTGGGCCCCATCCCCGCCATCCGCAAGGCCCTGGTCGCGGCCGGAATGGGCATCTCCGACATCGACGTAATAGAACTGAACGAGGCCTTCGCGTCGCAAGCCATAGCCTGCATGAGGGAGCTTGGAATCGACGTTGAAAAGCCCAACCCCCTAGGCTCCGGCATCTCGTTGGGGCACCCCATCGGGGCCACGGGCGCGCGCCAGATGGTGACGCTTATCCACCAGATGAAGCGCACGGGCGCGGCCACGGGGCTCGTCTCCATGTGTATAGGGGGCGGCATGGGGGCCGCCATGATCGTCGAAAGAGCCTGAAAACGCGATCCGTTGTGTCAGGCGTCGCCTCGCGCTCGGTCACGTGCAAAAGCACGCTCCCATCGCGCTTGGCTCGCCTTCCTTGCGGCTCATCGTTTTCAGACTCTTTCGGTCGGTTCGGGCAGACGCAGTTGCCGAAAAACGAAAGGCGGAAAAGGATGGCGAGAAGACTTGCGGTCCTGATCGTGTTCGGGGCGCCCGCCATAGTGGGCGGCGGGGTCGTGTACGCCCTTTGCGGGCATTCCTGGGCCGCGGTGGGGGTTTTCGAGGCGCTTTTGTACGCCGGGGCGGCCGCGACGGCGATATGGGGCGTGAAAACGTCCGGCGGGGAGCACTGACCCGCGCGGTTTAAGCCTTGATTTTCGGTTCCTTGGGCTTGAATCGTTCTTGATCGCTTCCACCGGCTGCGGAAAACCGCCTGGAGCCTTTTTTCCGTTTTTTCCGGGCATTGAGCGTTGACCTTCCTTCGCTTAAGCTATGGAAGGCGGGCCGGTCGAACGC
>JAKAGN010000161.1 GCA_021815525.1 Deltaproteobacteria bacterium | reverse complement strand
GCCGTGGGGCATGGCGTCGCGTGCGTTCGCAGCCAGGTTCAGGATGACCTGCTCCATCTGAACCCTGTCCGCATTCACATTTGCCGCATTTTCTCCAAGCCTTACCTCAAGGTCAATGTTTTCCAAGATGAGGCGGCGGAGCATCTTCTCCAGGTTCGCCACCACGCTGTTCATATCGAACATTTCGGGATTGAGCACCTGTTTTCGGGAAAATGCCAACAGCTGCCGTGTAAGGCCCGCAGCCCTTTGGCCCGCCGCCAGGATCTCGCTCAAGGTGTCGTGAAGCGGATCATCCTGCGGGAGCTCTCCCAGGGCCAGCTCGGAGTATCCGTTGATCACGGCCAGCATGTTGTTGAAGTCATGGGCCACGCCGCCGGCCAGGGTCCCGATGGCCTCCATCTTCTGGGACTGGCGGAGCAGATCCTCCATCTTCCGCTGATGGGTGACGTCCTTCAGGGTGCCCACGACCCTTTGTTCTCCCGGAACGCCTATTGCCAGCCGGTTCAAGATGGAAACCCAGCGGAAGCTCCCGTCCCTGTGCACGGCCCTGATTGTCAAAGAGGAGATCTGCCCCGAGAGCGCTCTCTGGAATGCCTCGATCGAAGCGGCGATGTCGTCGGGATGCACGTACGTAAGCATCACTCGGCCCTGCACGTCTTCCAGCGTGTAGCCCAGAATCCTGGTGATGGCCGGGCTGAGAAACTGGATGTGCCCCTGGGTGTCCAGCTCGAAGACAAGGTCCTCCAGATTGTCCACCAAATCCTTGTACCGGTCCTCACTGGTTTGCAGGTCCTGCGCGATGCGCCGGTGCTCCCTTTCCAGCACCTCCCGGGCCCGGACCTCGTCCGTGATGTCGAGGCCGATCCCCAGCAGACAGGGCTCGCCGTCCAGCTCGACCACGATTGCCGTAAAATGAAAGGGGATGGAGATTCCGTTCTTCGTGATGAGATTGAGCTCCGCTTCGGCGGAGCCCTCGCGTAGGGCCTTTTCTATCAGGCCGGCTACAAGGAGTTGATCCTCCGGGGAAAAGTAATCCAGGGATGTCATCCGCGTAAGCTCTTCCGCGGAGTACCCCGTGATCGTTTCCACGTTCCTGTTCCGGCGCTTGAGCCTTCCCTGGGAGTCGATGACGTAGAAGAGGCCCGGGAGGCTGTCCATGGCGGACTCCGTGAAGCGCTTCTCGGCGGCAAGCTGCTGCGCGACGCGCACGTACTCCGTCGTCTCGCGCAGGGAGAGGACAAGCCCCGTCACCCTTTCCTCCCCATCCTTGACAGGCGCCAGGCTCCAGTCCCAGTAAGTCGTCCCCCGCTCGGGCTGGTCCGGATAGACAAAGGGCCTGTCCTTGTAGAAGACCGCCTCGCCCGTGTCCCGGACCTTGCGGAAGATGGCCTCGGCCTCCTCGCCGGGATACAGGTCGAAGTGGTTCCTGCCGATCATCATCTCCGGCTTCATCCGGCAGCTTTCGGCGTAGGCCGGGTTGACCCAGACGAAGTTGAAGTCCGGGTCGAGATAGGCCAGCATCACGTCGGTGGCCCGCATGACGCTGTCCAGCAGCCTTCGCTCGGCCACATCTGCCCGTTTCATATCGATTTTCATGTCGGCATCACCTTTTGGAGGACGACATCCGTTTCGGCCTGCGCTATTGCTTCGGGGCTCTGCCGGCCTCTGCCTCAAGCCCCTCCCCGGCTGAAATCGAAAGGAAACAGCGAGCCGCCGCCAAAACTACGTATGTTTTACCTAACGTTCCCCAGCCTTATTCCCCCGTATGTAACTTAGTAACACTTATTAAATCCTTTAACAAGGAGTGTCTCTGTCCATACGATAGGCTGCACGTACCAACCGCGCCGACCCTTCGGCGGAAGGAGATGTTGAACGGAAGGTTGAATTTTCATAACACATGGATTATTAAAGAGAACTATATCGAAGAGCATACTCGGAAACCATCGAGACCTCGTGAACTCCAAAGGAGGCAAAGCCATGAAGCCAAGAGGCCCCCTCATGATCGAGCACCGGCTCATCGAGCGCATGCTGGAAATCGTACGCAGGGAAATTTCCTCCATGAAGGACACCGGAGACGCGGACCCGGTTTTCATCGACACCGTGGTGGATTTCGTCCGGACCTACGCGGACCGGACTCACCATGGCAAGGAGGAGGACATCCTGTTCAAGCAGCTGGAACACAAGGAAATGTCCGCCTCCGACCATGCCCTCATGGAGGAGTTGGTGGAGGAGCACAAGTTCGGGCGCAAAACGGTCAAGGCCCTTGTGGACGCCAAAAACGAATATGCCGCCGGTAACCGTGGTGCAGTTTCCACAATCATCGAGCACCTGGGGACCCTGGTTAAATTCTACCCGGAGCACATCCGCAAGGAGGACAAGGTCTTTTTCCCTTCCACCGAGATGCTTTTCAGCCAGGAGGAACAGGACGCCATGCTGGAGGCATTCTGGGAGTTCGACCGGAAGATGATCCACGAAAAATATGTTACGGTTGTCGAGCAGTTAACAGAGTGAGGAGGGGAAGATGAAACCGAGACAGATCAAGGACGGAATTTTCTGGCTGGGCTCCCTGGACTGGGACCGCCGCCTTTTCGACGCCCTGATTCCATTACCGGACGGCACCACATACAACGCCTACCTCGTCCAGGGCGAGGACAAGACGGTTCTCCTCGACACCGTGGACATCCCCAAGGTACCGGAAATTCTGGAGCAGCTTCGGGGTGTGGAAAAAATAGACTACGTGGTCTCCCACCACGCCGAGCCGGACCACTCGGGAGGAGTACCCGCTGTCCTGGAGCGGTACTCGGAGGCAATGCTCCTCTGCACGGAGAAGTGCAAGGCCATGCTCATGGACCGGTTTGAAATCCCCGGGGAGCGTTTTCAGGTGGTGGCGGACGGCGAGACCCTTAACCTGGGCGGCCGGACCCTGGAGTTCCTGCACATGCCCTGGGTCCACTGGCCTGAAACCATGGTCACATGGCTGCGGGAGGACAGGATTCTTTTTTCCTGCGACCTGTTCGGCTCCCACATCGCGAGCACCGATCTATTCGTCAGGGACGAGGCACGGGTCTTCGAGGCGGCCAAGCGCTATTACGCCGAGATCATGATGCCCTTTGCCAAGCTCATCGCCAAGCACCTGGAGCGTCTCGCCCCTTATGACATCCAGCTCATCGCGCCGAGCCACGGCTCCCTTTATGATGAGCCCGCCTTCATTCTGGACGCCTACCGGGAATGGGCATCGGGCAAGCCCCACAACCTGGTGGTCATCCCCTACGTGTCCATGCACGGCAGCACCCGGATGATGGTGGACTTCTTGACCGAGGAGCTTGCCGAACGGGGCGTCGGCGTGATGCGCTTCGACCTGTCCGAGGTGGACATCGGCAAGCTTGCCATGGCCCTGGTGGACGCGGCCACTATCGTCATCGCCACGCCCACCGTGCTTACCGGCCCGCACCCCAAGGCGCTCTATGCTGCCGCTCTGGCCAACCTGATACGGCCCAAGGCCAAGTATGCCTCTATCATCGGTTCTTACGGCTGGGGCACCAAGGTGGTGGAGCAGGTCGCCGCCGCCCTGCCGAACCTGAAGGTCGAGATTCTGCCGCCGATCCTGGGCAAGGGAATCCCTAAGAAGGAAGAGAAGGCCGCCCTCTCGAAAATGGCCGACCAGATCGCCCAAAGGCATCGGGAGTTGTGAGAGGCTACGAAAGCAGCCTGAGAGGCGGTATGACGCCCCGAAGGATCGAAACCCGCCCGGATATGGCTTTCCTGCTACTGTTCGGAGAAATTCTTTGAACGGTCCCGGAGAACTTCGTGCTGCTGCCCCCCGCCGATTTCGTCCTCAAGGACAGCGACATCATGCTCATCCTGGGCAAGACCCAGGACATCCGTAAGATCAAGGCGCTTGAATGAGCTATATCCTGATTGAATCAACCTTGTAACCGGGATTTCTCAGGCCGGAAACCCCACGTACACATCGGCTGCGCTCAACGCGAAAAACTGTCAAAACCCGCCTTCCAGAGTGCCAGCGCCCCCTCTTGGGGCGCTGAAACCCGCAACTTTTTTCACGTCCGAAAGCCACTTTTCAAAGTCAAGTAATATCAAGCAGTTATACACCATGCCAACTTTATGATTTCGATGATTTCCTTAAAGATTTCAAGTCCTTACTTGACATAACGGTAAATATCCAGTATACTTTCATAAAAATGAGCGATCAGCTCATTGCCAAGCCGCTTCACCACATAGAAAGGACCGAGCCATGCGTGGCTACACCATCACGCGGGATAAGTTCATGTCCCCTGGCGAGGTCCGGACCCTCCTTACCACCTGTGAATCACGCGCCATCGTGGACATCGCCAAGGGCCGCCAGACGTGGGTGAAACGCCACATGCTGGTTCACTTGGCCGTCCACTCAGGCCTTCGCGTGAGCGAAATCGCCGCCTTGAATGTCGGCGACCTCCACATCAACGGCAAAGCCACTTGCCTGATAGTCCAGCACGGCAAGGGGGACCGCCGGCGCGAAGTGTACCTGGACAAGGAGCTTGTCCGGCACCTCAGAGAGTTCATCAAAACCAAGGAAACCGCCTGGGGCGAGCCCGTTGACGAATCCGCCCCGCTCTTTTTGGGCCAAAAGGGTGAGCACTACACCACCACGGCTTTGCAGCTTTCCTTCAAGAAGGCGATCCGGGAAGCCAAGCTGCCGGAGCGCTACTCCATCCATTCGTCACGGCACACCTACGCGACCATCCTACTGTCGAAGACAAACAACCTCCGGTTCGTGCAGAAGCAGCTTGGTCACGCATCACTCAACATGACCAGCTTGTACGCGGACGTGCTACCCGAGGCCAACCAGACGCTCGCGGATGCGATTCTGGGATAACCCAAACCAAGGAGCGACAAAATGACGTTTGAACAGCACTGTATGGAATCGGAGCGGCTCTTCGGGGACCGATACGAGAAGGTCCACCGCTGGCTGGACGAGTTCATGGGCACCGAGAAGTACGGAATGCGGCACCGCCGAGTCCGGCACCACGAAGCCGGGATTATGGAAGCCATCAAGCTCTTCGGCCCGGACGTGGAAAAGGTCGTTCGCCGCCACATCGTATCGGACCTCATGGAAGAAGGTTGGAAAAAGGGGGAGCATCCCTTCCCCAAGGACGAAAACCACTACGTCAAGATGGGCCTCTTCTAAGGCTTTGCCCCGCATCGAATCCTCGCTTTCTCTGAAGTACGCCATCCCGAGCACATAGGCCACCAGGCCGCCCATTTCCGCTTTCTGATCCCGCGCTGGACGGCAGAACTGCCCCCAGCACGACTGAATCACTCGCTTGCTCTCGAAACGGCGTCTCCGGCCGCTACACGAAGCTGGTACGCCGAGATGCGCCCATAACCCATAGAAGAGGAGAACACCCATGTGGAACGAACCAACACCGGAACGATTGGCCAGGATTCCCCGTCTGTACGAGACCGAGCACGTGCCCATCGAGGACAAGCTGATTCACCTGCATTTTTTCATCAGCGGATGCGACTGGTTCATCGCCGAGTACGACGGAGGCGACCTTTTCTTCGGGTACGCCGTCCTGAACGGGGACTATGACAACGCGGAATGGGGCTACGTGTCGTTCATGGAACTGAAGGACGTGAAGGTTGGCTTCCTTGAAGTGGATTGCGAGACCGAGGACGTTTGGAGCGTTCGGCCCGTGAAGGAAATCCCAGCCATCCGGCTCAGGTAGCCCATGAAACCCTATATCCAGGGCCAACTGGACGGACTTTGCGGGCTCTACTCCATCGTGAACGCCACCCGGCTGTTGAACGGTAGAATGAGCAAGGCAGCCGCCACGGAGCTTTTCCACTCGTGTCTGAACCATCTGCATGAGAAGGGCGGCCTCCCGGACGTGATCTGCTACGGGATGGGCATCCACCAAATGCTGTCCCTTCTCCGCGAGGTGGTGAAGCCCTCTTATCCGTTGGACTACGATAGGCCCTTCCGGCATTCAGCCAAGACCCCGGTGGATAAGTGGTGGGCCACCTGTATGGACTTCCTTTCGCCCGGCCAGCCGCGGGCCATCATCCTGGATTTCGCCATGTGGTACTGGTCCCACTGGACAGTGGCTTGGCAGGCCACGGAGCAGCGGCTTTTCACCTTCGACTCTTCCGAGCGCCGGATCATAAACCGCAGGCACTGCACCACGTCGGAACTCTCCGTCGAGCACGGCATTCTGCTTTACCCAGCCCAAACGATTTTCCTGTTCCGCAAATAACCAAGGAGCACCAGCAAACGGGTGATTCCATCAACCCCGGGCGGATTTCTGCGCCCATACACCAAGAAAGGAGAAAACCGATGAACGACAAGGTCAAAGCCGTAATCCAAACCATTCTGGACCGCTTTGAATCGGGGGACATCCCGGAGGCGTGTCAATCGGCATGCAAAATTGACCCAGGATCGGGGGTAATCGGCATCCAAAATTGACCCACCCAAGGCGAAGGGTTTTTCTTCAT
>JAKAGN010000160.1 GCA_021815525.1 Deltaproteobacteria bacterium | reverse complement strand
AGCAACGCGGAGCCATTATCGGTGGTCCGGGGGGGGGCGTAGCCTCCCCGGCCGCCGGAGGCGCCTTTGCTTTTGCTTCTGCGCTTCAGCGGACGGAGGGGTCGGCCTCCGGATCGAAGGGGTTGGTGCGGGCCGCGAAAGAGAAGAGGAAGGGGTAGAACTTCGAGAGGTGCTCCATGTAGTCGATCCACTGGGAGAGGAGGAGCCTGTAGGCGCGGATCGCGTCTCCCGTTACGTGGCGGTGGTCGGCCTCGGGAATTTGGGTAAGGTCCGTGCGGGCGGCCAGCTCCTCCCTGAGGTGCATCACTGCCTGGAGAAGGGCCGTGAAGGCCTCGTGCTCCAGGAGGTTGGGGTTTTCCAGGAAGCGCATGAGAAGGTCGCTTTTGGCCGCCAGGAAGTCCCGCATGGCGGCGAGGTCCTCCCCGGCTAGGGAGAGCGACGGGTGGTGCCCGCCCGCCATCTTCCGCGCCCGCGCGAAGTCGGCCGGCTTCCAGGCCTGGGAGACGCGCAGGCCCTCCGCGAGCGGGCCGCGGTTTCCGTCCCTTTCCCCGAAAAATCGCAGGAACCAGTTGCCCATCTCCGAGCAGAAAAGCCCCACCATGATGTTCATCTTCTCCATGCGGTCGGCCCTGGCGCGGCGCTCGATCAAAAGCTCCGTCACGTTGGCCACCACGGCGAGGAAGGTGCCCACGCCCAGCAGGATGAGGGCGATGGCCAGCATCCGCCCCAGGCCCGTTTTGGGGCAGATGTCGCCGTAGCCCACGGTGGTGACCGTCACGATGGTGAAGTAGAGGGCGTCCCGGAAGGAGAGGTGCTCCGCCTTCATGAAGGCGAGGGTCCCGGCCGCCACCACGCAGAGGGCCACGGAAAGGGTGAGCCTAAGCCGCGTGACCAGCGTGTTCATGGGGTGGTCCTTTTTCAGGATTTTCGGGAGCTTAGAAAGGTTTCCAGGACCCGGCGCAGGGCATCCTCGCTTCCCCCAAAAAAGTGATCCGCGCCAGGAACCAGGAGCACCGGGGCCGCGGGGTTCCAGGCCTTCGCGGCCTCCCGCACCCGGTCTGGCGGGCCGAACTGGTCGTGCTGGCCCGCGGCGACGGCTTTAAGCCCCGGCAAGGGTCCTTCGGGAAATTCGAGGAGCGCCACGGGCGGGGCCACCAGGATCATGGGCGGGCGCCCCAGCCTTTCCGAGGCCAGCGCGTTAACCCATGAGCCGAAGGAGTAGCCCGCGAGCCATATCTCCCGCTTGCCCCGGCCCAGCAGAAAATCGAAGGCCGCGGCGAGGTCGTCTTGTTCGCCCCGGCCCTCGTCGTGGACGCCCCCGCTCTGCCCCACGCCCCGGAAGTTGAACCTCAAGGTGGCGTGGCCGGCCGCGGCGAACACCTTCTCGATGGCCGCCACGACGTTGTTTTCCATGTCCCCGCCGTAGAGGGGATGGGGATGGGTCACCACAACGGCGGAATCCCCCGGCGCCTCGGCAAGAAGCCCCGAGAGCCGGATTTTTCCGCAATCGAAGAGCACGCCGCGGACCATGTCACCTTTCCATGCGGGCGTTTTGAAAGTAGGGCGAGAGGTGGCGCTCCGCGATGGCTTCCTGCTCGTCCAGGATTTCGCGGAGGATGCCCATGTGGGTCATGGGGTTCATGATGACGGCGCGCAGGACCACGGCCGGGCCGCCCTTTTCCTCGGAAAGCCTTAGCGTGGTGCGGGAGACGAAGCTTTTGCCGGCCTCGCGCTGGAGGCGTTGCAGCTCCGTGTTGGCCCGGTTCGCGTGGGCGTTTATGCGGACCTTTTCCTCGGCGGGGGCCTTGGCGAAGCGCTCGGCGAGGTCCCGGGGAAGGTAGCGGTAGGTTAGGATGTTGAGCTCGGGCCGGCTCATGAGGGTGAAGTTCTCGCGGCAGTCTATCTCGTCGGCGAAGGCGCGGGCCGTCTCGATGCCGTTGTCCACCAAAAGCGCGTAGCCGCGCTGGCCCATGATCTTCAAGGCCGAGTCCAGGATGAGGGAGTGGGAGGCCCGCGAGCCGGCCAGCGAGCGGATGCCCAGGTCCACGGAGCCGGGGCGGTTCACGTAGGAGGCGTAGTAGGCGATGGCGTCCATGGCCAGGGGGTCCTTGAAGTAGACCATCCCGCAGGTCATGGGCATGTAGAACTGCTTGTGGCCGTCGATGGTGACCGAGTCGGCGCGCTCGATCCCCGAGAGGATGTCGCCGTACTTTTCCGAAAAAAGCGTGGGCCCGCCCCACGCCGCGTCCACGTGGAGGTGTATGCCGTGTCGGGCGCAGATGTCGGCCAGCTTCCCCAGGGGGTCAACGGTGCCGGTCTCGGTGGCGCCGGCTATGCCCACCACCGCCATGATGCGGGTGCGGGCCGAGGGCTCCGAGAGCCTGGTGATGGTTTCCGAGAGAAAGTTAAGGTCGATGCGGTTGTCTTCGTCCACCGGCATGGGGATGACGTTATTGTTTCCGATCCCCAGCACCCCGCCCGCCTTACGGAGCGAGTAGTGGCCCAGCTGGGATATGAGGACCACGCAGCGGTCGATGCCGTGGGCGGCGTAGGCGGCGGGCACGCCCTCCTTCTCCACCCCCTCGAAGCCGTTTTTGGGCCCGAGGAGCCGGTTGCGGGCCACCCACAGGGCCGTCAGGTTGGCCTGGGTGCCGCCCTCCACGAAACCCCCCAGGCTCGTGTGGCCGCTTTGGATGTGGGCCGCGTAGAAGGCGTCGTCCCGCCCGTAGATCATTCTGTGGAGCTTGGCCAGCACCTGCTTTTCCACCACCGAGACCACCTTGGAGGTCTCCAGCTTCACCACGTTCTGGTTCAGGGCCGCCATGATGGTGGAAAGGTGGACCATGAAGAAGGGGATGGCGGAGGTCATGTGCCCCACGAAGTAGGGCGAGGACACGTTGACGGCGTGGGGCGCGATGTCGTCGATCAGCTCGGTGATGACCTGGGCCAGCTTCTTCTCGGGCTCCTTCTTGATGACGGAGTCCATGAAGCGGCCGGCCAGCTCCGGGAGGCTCACCTCCTCGGTGATCCCCACGTGGCGCTGGAGGAAGTCCTGGAGCCCGAAGAGGATCTGCTCCATGTATTTCACCAGGGTGGCCCGGGCCGAGTCGTTTTCGCGCATGATGAAGATGCGCTTCAAGGTTTCCCGGTTGGCGACCAGCTCCCGGGACGCCTCGGGAGGCCTGGCGGGCTCGCTTTCTTCAATTTTCGCAGCGTTTTCCATGACCGCTTGGTGCCTTTGCCAAGGGGTGATCGAAGGCTCTCCTTTTCGCCCGGTTTCGCCTTTTGGGTCAAGGGAAAAGATCGGTTTTTCCGGGGCCGACCGGCCCCGCGCCCGAGCATCCTCAGGCGGCGGAGGCGCAGGAGGCCGCCTCGCTTTTCGTTTTCCCGGGCGCGCGGGAGCCATCGCCCCGGAATCGTTGGAGAAGGGGCCGGACCGAGAGGGCCAGGAGCGCCGCGGCGCAGGCGATGGAGAGCCAGTGGGGGAGGATCTCGGCGGATTTTCCGGCGAGGGCCCGCGCGGAGACGCCGAAAAAGACGTAGGCCCGGTCCAGGAGGAAGCCCGCCAGGACCGAAAAGACGGCTATGGAGGAAAGGTAGACGGCCGTTGCGCGTTTTCCCAGGATTCCCAGGAGGACCGAGATGGAGGTCACGTTGGTGGCCGGGCCCGCCAGGAGAAACACCAGGGCCGCGCCGGGGCTCACGCCCGCAAGTATGAGGGCCGCGGCCACGGGCGTGGAGGCCGTGGCGCAGATGTAGATGGGAATTCCCACCCCCAGCATCAGCAGATAGGATAGGATGCCGCCCCCCAGATAACGGGAGAGGGCGTCGGCCGGGATGAGGGCCGTGATGACGCCCGCAAGCGCGAGGCCCGCGAAGAACCAGCCCGCCATGTCGGCCCATACCTCCCGGTGCGCGTGGGACAGGCCTGCCAGGAGCTTTTCCGGAAGCTTATGGTGGTTGCGGTGGATCTCGGGCGGGCAGCCGTTTCCGTCGCAGCAGCCGTCCACGGGGCAGGAGATATCCGGCGCGGCCGCCTCCGGGCCGGAATCCCTGCCCAGGAAGTTTTCCGCAAGCCCGGCCGCCACCGCCGTCACGAAGGCCGCCAGCGGCCGCGCCACGGTCATCAGGGGGTCCAGGAGGGCGTAGCTTATGCTGATGGAGTCTATGCCGCTTTCGGGGGTCGCTATCAAAAAAGCGGTGGTTGCTCCCCGGTTCGCGCCCTGCTTCCGCAGGGAAACCGCGGCCGGCAGGACCCCGCAGGAGCACAGCGGCAGCGGAATTCCGAAAAGGGCGGCCTTCACCACCGAAAGCACGCGCCCCCGCCCCAGGTGGGCACAGATGCCGTTGGGGTTCACGAAGGCCCGGAGTAGACCCGCGACGCCGATCCCGAAAAGCACGTAGGGCGCCGATTCAAGAAAAAGGCCCCAAGAAGCGGCCGCGGCCCTTAGGAGAAAGCTCATGGTTTTTCCTCACTCCCCCACGTGCAGGCGGCCTATGGAAATGATGTCGTTCACGTGGGAGTCGTTCAAGCTGTAATAAAGCATCTGCCCCTCGCGCCTCCGGCGCACCAGGGCCTGCTCCTTCAGACGCCGCAGGTGGTGGGACACGGCCGAGTCCGTGCAGCCCAGGAAGGCCGCCAGGTCGCACACGCACATCTCGCCCCCCGCAAGGGCCAGCACCAGCGACAGCCGCGTGGGATCCCCAAGGGCGCCGAAGAAGGCGGCCAGGCGCTCGACCTCGTGGGCCGGGGGCGACGAGGCGCGGGCCAGCTCCACGCGATCCTGGTGGATGCAGCGAACCCTGCAAATATCCGATGCCTCGGGCTCTTCCCCCTCGATTTTTTCCCTGCTCATTTCCCCCCCGTCCCCCGAAATGTTTTAGTATTTCAACATTTGTTTAAATATAACATGGAAGTGCCGACAGTCAAGGGGCCAGGGAAAAATCGGCGAAAAAAAGGCGGGGCATCCTGGGTGGTGGAAACAGCGGGCAGCCCGCCGTCTCCGGTCACGGCCGGCGCGGGGCGGGGCGGATGGGCAAGGCGCGGATCGGCATCAAGCGTCCTTCCCCCTTGCGGGGCAGGGACGCAGAACCACCCCTGCGGGCTGGCGCGGATCCACTGTTTTTTTAAGGGAATGCCTCGGCGGGCTCCCTCCCCCCTGATGCATGAGCCGGGGAGGGGGCCCCTTCGGGAAAAGGGGTGGCGGGTTTCTTACGCGCTGGCGAGCGGCTGCATGCCCTGCGCCTTGGCTGTCCTGCGGACGGTGCGGGTCCCGCGGTAGGCGGCGTGCTCATCCGGCCAGAAGATCGCCCTCAGGAGATGCAGGTAGGCCGTGATGTCGATCTCCTCGCGTTCCGCCTGGGCCGTCTTGTAGACGCAGCCTCCGCAATCCCAGCCTGGAGCGTTCTGTTTGGCCGCACGGGACAAGCAACTGTCGTACTTGGGGCAATCCGGATTTCTCATGGCTGACCTCTCGCATGGCCGAAAAGTGTGAATGGCCCCCCCATCATTGCCAGAAGCTCTTGACCTGATATTCATGCAAATTGGATTCCAAACGCTTCAATTTTTTCGATTTTTTTTAAAACTCCTTGGATTATAAGGAAATCGCCTCATGCCGCGCTGCGGCATAAAAAAAAATGTTGCAGGTGAAAAAGACCGCTTTTCAGGGGGAAAATAACCGCACAAAAGGGCCGTCCTGTGAAATCGTTCACAAAAATTCACGTTTTTGGGTAAAATTTTCCCTCGTCATATTATCCCCAATGGGGAAAAAATTTGTACGCGGGGCGTGTTGCGCCACGAACGGGCCCCCGGCTGCTAAGGAGGAGGATTTTTCCGAAAATGGGGCCGGAGTTTCCGCCCGCATTGACAGGCGGAAGGAAATCTTTTATAGACCCCCAAAAAATCCCCCTGGAAAGAGGTCCGGAAAATGATCAACGCTGGCGAGCTTCGGAAAAACACGAAACTCATGGTGGACAACGAACCCTACGTCATGGTGGAGGTTCAGTTCGTAAAGCCCGGCAAGGGCGTCGCCTTCTACAAGTGCAAGATGCGCAACCTCATCACCGGGATGCTCCTCGAACGCACCTACCGCTCCGGCGACGTGTTCGAGCCCGCGGATCTCCGGGAGCGCAAGATGCAGTACTCCTACGTCCAGGATGACGAGTATTATTTCATGGACACCAAGAACTACGAGCAGGTGATGCTCACCGCCGAGCAGGTGGGGGACGCCAAGGACTTCATCATCGACAACCTCGAGATGGACATCCTCTTCTTCCAGGACCGGGCCATCGGCATCACCCTCCCCAACTTCGTGGACTTAGACGTGGTGAAGGCCGAGCCCTGGGCCAGGGGCGACTCCGTGGCCGGCGACTCCAAGCCCGTGACCCTCGAAACCGGGCTCGTGATCCAGGTGCCGCCCTTCGTGGAGGAGGGCGACAAGATCACCGTGGACACCAGAAACGGCGCCTACGTGACCCGGGCCAAGAAGTAGGACACCGCCCGGAATGGAAAACGGGCCCTTCGGCCG
>JAKAGN010000159.1 GCA_021815525.1 Deltaproteobacteria bacterium | reverse complement strand
CTGCGCAAGGCGCCGCGCGGGTTTTCCAGGGCAACGCATCCGGCCGGCCCGCCTTCCGTAGCAAAAGCTTCGGAAGGTCAAAACCGGAAGGGCGGAGAAGATGCACCTGGCAGGGCTTTGACAAGCACGGCCGATTGACAATAACATGTTGAATACATAAAAAGATACACCACGGGCTTTCGAGGTAAGCGCCGGCGGCGCGACGCGGATCATCGGCCCGCTCAAGCGTGACGAGCGTTGACCGGAAAGATGCGGAGCCCTCCACAAGCTGCGGAGCGTGCGAAGCACGCGGAGCCATTATCGGGGGTCCGGGGGGACGTAGTCTCCCCGGCCGCCGGAGGCAGCTTTTGCTTTTAAAAAGACCGCCGGAGGCGGCTTTTGCTTTTAAAAAGGGTTGGCCCATGCGCGTTTTTTTCATCTATCCGCCCATCACGGACCGGGAGCGCTACTCCTCGGACATAGGCGCCGCGGGCGGGCGGCAGATACCCCTCGGGGTTTTTTCCATGGCGGCGGCGACGCGCGCGGCGGGGCATGAGGTGGGCGTTCTGGACGCCGCGGCCCGCGAGCTTTCCACGCGGCAGAGCGCGCAAAGGGCCGCCGAGTTCAAGCCGGACGTGGTGGGCATATCGGCGGCGACGCTGGCCTTCAACCGGGCGCGGGAGCTGGCCATCGCGCTGCGCAAGGCCGCGCCCGGGACGGTGCTGGTCCTTGGCGGCCCCCACGTGTCGGCCGCGCCGGAGGAGGCCCTGGCCGAGCCCCTTTTCGATTTCGGCGTGGTGGGCGAGGGCGAGGCCACCTTCGCGGAGGCCCTTTCGGTGCTCGCGGCGGGCGGCGATCTTTCGGAGGTGGCGGGCCTGGTGCTCCGCAAGAACGGCAAGCCCTTCCGCACCCCGGCGCGGCCGCCCATCATGGATCTGGATGAGCTTCCCTTCCCGGCCTACGACATGTTGGGGGATTTTTCCCTCTACAACCCGCCGCCGTGCAACTACAAAAAAAAGCCGGTGGCCAACGTCATCACGAGCCGCGGCTGCCCCGGCCGCTGCACCTTCTGCGACCGCTCGGTCTTCGGGCGCAGGTTCAGGCCGCGGAGCGCCTTGTCCATAGCCAGGGAGATCGAGCTTCTGTTCAGCAGCTACGGGGTGCGGGAGATCGCCTTCGTGGACGACACCTTCACCCTGGGCCGCGACCGAATCTACAGGCTTTTCGAGATACTGGAGGGCCGCGGCATCAGCTTTCCCTGGACCTGCATGAGCCGCGTGAACACCGTGGACCGCGAGTTTCTGCGCTTCATGCGGGACAAGGGCCTGTGGCACGTCTCCTTCGGCATCGAGTCCGGGGACCAGGAGATACTGAAAAAAATCGGGAAGAAAATCAGCCTGGAAAAGGCCCGGCAGGTGGTGGCCTGGTGCAGGGAGCTTAAAATCGAGACCAAGGGCTTCTTCATGCTGGGGCACCCGGGCGAGACCGAGGAGAGCATGGAAAAGACCGTCAGGGAGGCCCTTTCCATGGACCTTTCCGACGTGGTGGTCACCATCAACACGCCGCTTCCCGGAAGCGAGCAGTTCAAAAACGCCCGGCTCTACGGAACCCTGGACGGAAGCGACCTTGCCCGCTTCAACATGTGGGCCCCGGTCTTCGTGCCTTACGGGCTGACCGCCGCGCGGCTCGTGGACAAGCACCGCGAGTTCTACCGGCGCTTCTACCTGCGGCCCCGCATCGTGGGCCGCTACCTGGCGAGCTTCTTTTCGGTCACGGGCCTCGACCGGGCGCGGGCGCTCATAGCCGCATCCCCGTTTCTTTTCCGGCGCAACAAGGTGAAATCATGAGCCATGACAGGCTGTTCGGCACCGACGGCGTGCGCGGGCGGGCAAACGCCGCGCCCCTGGACTGCGAGACGGTGGTGAAGATATGCCGGGCCGCGGCCCGGGCCTTCTCGGCGGCCGGCCGCCGCGTCGTGATCGGCCGCGACACGCGGGTCTCCGGCGCCATGCTGGAGGCCGCCGCCGCCGCCGGCGCGGCCTCGGCGGGCTGCGACGCCGTGCTCCTGGGCGTCATACCCACCCCCGGCGTGGCCTTCGCGGTCAGGGACATGTCCGCGGCCTTCGGCGTCGTCATCTCGGCCTCCCACAACCCCTGGCCGGACAACGGCGTGAAGCTCTTCGACGCCGGAGGCTTCAAGCTGGAAGACGACGCGGAGGACGAGATCGAGCGGCTCGCCTTCGAGAAATGGGAGCCCCCGGCCCTTACGGGCGGCGTGAGCCGCGCCGACGACGAGATAAGGGACCGCTACGCCGCATTCCTTACGGGGCTCATGCCGCAGGGCTTTTCCCTGGCCGGCTTCCGCCTGGTCATCGACTGCGGCCACGGCGCCACCCACAAGGTCGCGCCCGCGGTTTTCCGGAGCCTGGGCGCGGAAATCCACGAGCTGGGAACCGCGCCCGACGGCACCAACATCAACGAGGGCTGCGGAAGCCAGCACACCGCCGCGCTTTCGCAGGAGGTGCGGAAACGCGGGGCCCACATGGGCTTCGCCTTCGACGGCGACGGCGACCGCGCCATAGCCGTGGACGAGGCCGGAAAAAGGATTTCCGGCGACGGCATCCTGGTGCTCCTGGCCCGGCACCTCATGGACAAGGGGCGGCTCTCCGGGCGCACGGTGGTGTCCACCGTCATGAGCAACCTTGGCCTCAAGCGCGCCCTTGCCCGCATGGGAATAAAGCACGTGGTCACCGACGTGGGCGACAGGCGCGTCCTTGCGGCCATGCGGGAAACCGGCGCGGCCTTAGGCGGCGAGGACTCCGGCCACATGATCTTCCTGCCCCGCCACACCACCGGCGACGGCGTCCTGACCGCCCTCATGGTGACCGCCGCCGTCAAGGACCGCGGCCTCCTGCTCTCCGAGCTTTCCGCCCTCATGGAGGTCTTCCCCCAGGTCCTCGTGAACGTCCCGGTGGCCCGCCGCGAACCCCTGGAAAGCCTCCCAAGCGTCTCCGCCGCCATTGCCGAGGTGGAACAACGCCTGGGCGCCGACGGCCGCGTGCTGGTGCGCTACTCCGGCACCCGGCCCGTCTGCCGCGTCATGGTGGAAGGCCCCACCCAGAACGAAACCCAAAAAGCCGCCGAGGACATAGCCTCCGCCGTCCGCGAAGCCCTGGGCGAAAACGCGTAGGAACGCGCCGTGGGGGAAGAGGGATGTGGCGGGGACACCCTTTTTTTTACAAAAAAGGGTTCTCCCCGCCACTTCCCCCCGCAAGCCCCTTCCCTCCTCGTAAAGAGGCCGGATGAACTACGACGTCATCGTAATCGGAGGCGGGATAGCCGGGCTTACGGCGGGCATCCGCTGCGCCGGGGCCGGGCTTTCCACGGCGCTCGTCAGCGGCGGGATGAGCGCGCTCCACTTTTCGTCCGGCTGCGTGGACGTCCTGGGAGCCCAAGCGGACGGGAGGCTGATCCGCTCGCCCTTCGAAGCCCTGCCGGACTTCCTGGCCAAGCGGCCATCGCATCCCTACGCCCGGGTGGGGGCGGAGAGCCTCACGGCGGCGCTCGCCTTCTTCAAGGAGGAGGTGGAAAAGGCCGGGCTCACTTACTGCGACAACGGGGCGCAGAACCACTTCCACGTCACGGCGCTGGGGCGGACCAAGGCCACCTACCTCTCGCCCGAGGGGGTTTTCTCGGACCTCGTGAAAAAAACCTTCGAGACCAGGAAGCGCCTCTCCATCCTTAACTTCGCGGGCTTCCGGGACTTCCACCCGGCGCTCGCCGCGGTGAACCTGAGGAAAAACAGCCTGTTCGCCGGCTGGCGTATAAGGACGGGGGTCCTCACCCTTCCCCCCGCCGCGCCTGCGGGCAAAAACCCCCGGGAGCTTAGGTCCATAGACATCGCGCGCATCTTCGACACCGAAAGCCGCATCGAGGACGTGGCGGCCCAGCTCAAGGCCCGGGCGGCGGAGGCCGACATCGTGGCGCTGCCGGCCTTCCTTGGCGTCTCGGCCCGGCGGGGCGCGGAAAAGAGGCTCGCGGAGCTTTCCGGCAAGCTCGTTTACGAGGTGCCCACGCTTCCGCCCTCCATTTTGGGGATGCGCCTCGATGACGCCCTTAAATCGCGCTTCGCGGCCGAGGGAGGCGTCTTTATCGCGGGCGACCGCGTGACGGGCGGGCGCATGGAGGGCGGGCGGCTGCTTTCCGTCAATACCCGGCATGGCGGCGGGGCGGAGCTTTCCGCGCGCTTTTTCGTGCTGGCCACGGGAAGCTTCTTCTCCGGCGGGCTTTCAAGCCGCGTGGACGAGGTTTCGGAGCCGGTTTTAGGGCTCGCCGTGGACCGCACGCTTCCCCGAAGCACCTGGTACGCGCCGCGCTTTCTGGACCCAGCGAGCCACCCCTTCCTCTCCTTCGGGGTTTCCACCAACGAGACTTTGAACCCCGCGGACGCCTCGGGCCGGGAGGTCAAGAACCTCTTCTGCGCGGGCGCGGTGCTTTCGGGCTACAACCCTGTGAGGGAAGGCTCGGGCTCGGGGGTGGCCATCGCCACGGGCTATTTCGCCGCGGGCCGCATCATGGCCCTTTCGCGGCAGCCCCTGTCATAGAAAACCGGACGCGGGCGGCCCAATCCCCCGCGGGATCGGACGACATTCATGATCGACCTCGAAAACATAAGCTTCGACCACTGCTTAAAGTGCACCGTGTGCACGGCCTACTGCCCCGTGGCGCGGGTCACGCCCCTCTACCCGGGCCCCAAGGCCTCCGGGCCCGACACCGAGCGTCTCAGGATCAAGAACCCGGAGCTGGTGGACGAGACCCTCTTTTACTGCACCAACTGCAAGCGCTGCGAGATCGTCTGCCCCTCGGACGTCAAGATCGCCGACATCATCCAGGCCGCGCGGCACCGCTACGCGTCGGGCTCCATAAGGCCCCGGGACTTCTTCATGAGCCGCACGGACCTGGCCGGGTCCCTCGCCACCAAGGCCGCGCGCCTGGTGAACGCCCTTACCGGGACCCCGCCCGTGAAGTGGGGAATGGACGCGGTTTTCGGGATCAGCTCCAGCATGGACATGCCCCGCTACGCTTCGGGCGCCTTTCGGACAAAGTTCCGCAAACGCGCCGACGAGCAGGCGCGCTTCGAGAAGAGCCTCGTCTACTTCACGGGCTGCTACGTGAACTACTTCGATCACGAGCTTGGAAACGCGGTGGTTAAATCCGTGAACGCGCTCGGCTGGGGCGTGGCCCTAAGCGACGAGAAGTGCTGCGGGGTGCCTTTGATCGCCAACGGCTACATAGGAAAGGCCAAGAAGAACGCCATCCACAACGTGGAGGCCCTGAAGAAGGCAGCCGGCCCCGGGCGGCCCATCGTGGTGTCGTCCTCGTCGTGCGCCTACGCGCTCGTTAACGAGTACCCCAACATCCTATCGGTGGATAACGGCAAGGTGGCGCCGCGTATCCGCTTCATCTCGCGTTTCATCTGCGAGGAGCTTGCGGCCGGGGCCGCGCCCGCGCTTTCGCCGCTTGCCCTGAAGGTGGCCTACCACGCGCCCTGCCATCTTTCCCGGGTGGGCGGGGCGGTGCACACCGTGGAGCTTCTGCGGCGGATTCCGGGGCTGTCGCTTACGCTGCTTCCATCGGAATGCTGCGGTCTTTCGGGCACTTACGGATACAAGAAGGAGTACGCCAAGATCGCCCGGGACGTGGGGGAGAGGCTCTTCGACCAGATAGCGGAGGCCGCGCCGGACATAGTTGTGACGGACTGCGAGACCTGCAAGTGGCAGATCGAGGCCCACAGCCCCTACAAGGTGGTGCATCCGGTTACGCTGTTCGCGCGGGCGCTGGGGGAGGGATAATCTGGCCACACGATAGCTTGTACATAGGATGGATCATAATGATTCGCTTGTTTCGCATCGCCATAGATTAAGAGCAAACTACTTTTATGAACCTATTCCTGCTCGCGTAATCTTTTAAGTTCAAGTAATACTTCAACTTGATGAGTTACTTTAGCAAGAAGAGGTTCATTTAGCTCATTATTTGGCCACATACGCCTATCGTATTCCTGACTAAACTCTTTATCAGTTATACCATATTCCTTCAGTATAGCCTTTGATTCTTCGTTATCTGATACGCTGAACATCATTAATTGGAGTAAAAAAGCCTCCTTGGTTCTCTTACCACCAGCAATTATCAGGCGTGCAGTCAGGTTGGCGAATTTATCATCATCCAGCAACTCCAATTTTTTCTTTTTTTTACGACCACTAGCTACATCTTTCCCAGACTTTTTCGTTCTAGCCATAATTATGCTCGATTTTTTTTCAGAGGCCAAATTTTGTTCATAGTTATTACTGGTTAAAATACATTGGTAATCGTGAGGTGTGGTCCCCTGCGCCAATGCTTGTCTATAGCTTACTACCATTAAGGCAGATATAATTAATAAAAAAATGAAAATTTTTTTCATTCCCCCCCCCCTTTTTTTTCACTTCAAAAATATTTCCCTTAAATAAGTCAACCCCTCCCGCTCCACGCCGATCACAAGCGATGAGCCGCAAG
>JAKAGN010000158.1 GCA_021815525.1 Deltaproteobacteria bacterium | reverse complement strand
TCTCCGACCCGGGGTGGAGCACTACGGGCCGCTCGGGCCGTAAGACCAGGGCCTTTTCCGGGGAAAGCGCGGAAAGCACGCCCGAAATCTCGGCGGCCGGGTCGGCGCAGCCGGCAAGCGCCGTCAGGACGGGACCGTGAAAGGCCGCCACCCCGCATTTCTGGACCAGGAACACCAAAAACGCCGTGAGGTCGGAAAAGCCCATGAAAATCTTGGGGTTTTTTCGTATCCGGGCCGGATCCAGAAGCGGCAGCAGCCGCATGGAGCCGTAACCGCCCCGGATGCAGAAGACGGCCCTTATTTCGGGGTCGTCCCAAAGGTCCATGAAGACTTGGGCGCGTTCCTCGTCGCTTCCCGCCAGATACCCGCTGCGGCGGAACACGCCCTCCGGGACCCTCACGGAAAAGCCCATGCGGGTGAGGACCGACAAGCCCCGCTCGTAGAGACCGAGATCGAAGCAGGAGGCCGGGGCCGCCAGCCCCACCTTGTCCCCGGGCCGCAGCGCCTGGGGAAGGAGAAGCGTCGGCTTTCCGCTTTTATCGGGAAATATGGTGCTCATTCAAATGTCATCCCCACCGGGCAGTGGTCCGAGCCCATGACGTCCTTTTCTATGAAGGCGGACCTCACCCGGCCGCGGCTTTTTTCGTCCACGCAGAAGTAATCTATCCTCCACCCCACGTTCTTTTCCCGGGCCTTGGCCCGGTAGGACCACCACGAGTACGCTCCGGGCTCGGGGTGGAACATGCGGAAGGTGTCCACCCATCCCGCGGCCAGGAATTTGTCCATCCAGTCCCGCTCCTCCTGGGAGTAGCCGGGGTTTCCCTCGTTCTCCTTGGGGCGCGCCAGATCTATGGGCCGGTGCGCCACGTTGAAATCGCCCGTAACGAGCACCGTCTTTTTTTGGGCGAGCAAGCCCGCGTGCTCCAAGAGCCGCTCGTTGAACTTAAGCTTGTAGCCTATGCGGGCGAGCTTGTCCTGGGCGTTGGGGAAATATGCGTTCACGAGGAAAAAATCGCCGTACTCAAGGGTTATGACCCGGCCCTCGTCGTCGAACTCCGAAACGCCCAGGCCGATCACCACATCGAGGGGTTTTTCCTTGACGTAAACGCCGACGCCGGAGTACCCCTTCCGCGCGGCCGCCGCGAAGAAGGACGAGTAGCCGGGTATGTTCTTGAGATCATCCGACAGCTGCTCGGGGCCGGCCTTGGTTTCCTGCACGGCCAGGATGTCGGCGTCGAGATTTTTCACTATGCCGCAAAAACCGCGGCCCTCAAGGGCTCTTAGGCCATTCACATTCCAGGAGACGAACTTTTTCATGGGGGTTTCTTTCGGCCGGCTGGATTATGGCTTTGCTCCGGCATCGGATTTTTTTCTTTCCATTTAGATGAATTCGGGCGAAAAGCGCAACAGGAAAGGCGAACCGGGGCCGGAGGCGAAGGGCCCCGAAGACGGCTTCGGGCCCCGCGCGCGGAGCGCGGAGCGCGCCTTTTTTCATAAAAATTATACTTGCATTCCGGCCGTTTTGGGAATATTCGTAAAGTTTATGGTGCCATGAGTGCGGCCGAAGCCTGCCGGCATCGGCCCTTCACAAACCACAACACAAGGAGGCGGGCACATAGACAAGCGGGTCAACATCAACAAGATGATCAAGGCGAGGGAAGTGCGCCTCATCGACGCCGACGGGAACCAGGTTGGGGTCATCCCCACCCACCAGGCCCAGGCCATCGCGGAGGCGTCCGGGCTGGACCTGGTGGAGGTGTCCCCCACGGCCAAGCCTCCGGTCTGCAAGATAATGGACTACGGCAAGTACAAGTACCAGCAGACCAAGAAGCTTCAGGAGGCCAAGAAGAAGGCCGCGTCCTTCTCCGTCAAGGAAATCAAGGTCCGTCCCAAGACCGGTGACCACGATCTCGACACAAAGATCGGCCACATGAAGCGTTTCCTCACCGAGGACCGCGACAAGGTCAAGGTCACCGTCATGTTCCGCGGCCGCGAAATCGCCTTCTCCGAAAGGGGAATGCAGATGCTCCAGAGGGTCCAGAAGGCCGTGGAGGAGATCGCGATCGTGGAGCAGGCCGCCCGCTTCGAGGGCCGGACGCTGGTGATGATCCTGGCGCCCAAGTGACGCCCTATAATGTGTCCAAAAAATCCGGCAGGGCCGCAAGCCCCGGCGGCCATAAAGCCGTCAATCGCCCGCGCGGCCAATAGCTCGGGCGCGAACGTTTCACCGCCGTTTGGCGAACAACAGCCTGTTGAAAAAGGCGCCATGTGAAGCCTGGATAAAAACGATGAAGCGCGACGCAGCAATTCGCGTTTTTAGACGGGCGAAAACGGGGCGGCGATCCGCCCGGGAGACAAGACAATGCCGAAGATCAAGACCAACCGGTCCGCGGCCAAGCGCTTCAAGAAGACCGGATCCGGAAAATTCCTTTACTCCAAGGCCTTCGGAAGCCACATCCTGGCCAAGAAAAGCCGGAAAAGGAAGCGCAGCCTAAGGAAGCTCCACGTGATCGACCAGACCAACATGAGGGCCATTCATCGCCTTCTCCCTTATGTTTAAACGCCTGTCTAAAAACGCGAACTGCGGCGTTATGCGAAAAATCAATTTCGGTCACGTACCACGGTACGCTCCCTGCATTGATTTTCCGCATGCCTTGCAGCTCATCGTTTTTCGCCAGGCTTGAAATCCAGTCTCTTTCGGCGGGCCGTCCAGGGCGCCGAAGGGACCCATCAAGGAGAGTGTCATGCGCATCAAACGGGGTTTCAAGGCGCGCCACCGCCGCAACAAGGTACTGAAGCTCGCCAAGGGCTTCCATCTGGGCCGCGGCCGCCTCATCCGCACCGCCTCCGACGCCGTGGACAAGGCGTTGAGCTACGCCTACCGCGACCGCCGCGCGAAGAAACGCGACTTCCGGAAGCTCTGGATCGCCCGCATCAACGCGGCGGTCCGCATGAACGGCATGAGCTACAGCCGCTTCGTGAACGGTCTTAAAAAGTCCGACGTGCTCCTGGACCGCAAGGTCCTGGCGGAGCTCGCCGTGGCCGACCCGGCCGGCTTCGCCAAGATTTCGGCCCTTTCGGCCTCGTAACACCGGTTTTACCGGCCGCGGGCCCGCCGCCGGAGGCCCCTTACGGGGGTCCCGGCGGCGGCCGTGTCTCCTCTCCCCCGGATCCCGGGGCGAAAGGCCCGTGCGCCCGGTTTTTCCCCTCCAGGTGGACCTATCGTGAAATCGAGAATCGAAGAGTTGGAGGCGGCCGCCCTTACGGCCTTGGCCGGGGCCGCGAACCTCGCCGCCTTGAAGGACCTTTCCGTGGAGTACCTGGGCCGCAAGGGCAAGGTGACGGCCCTTCTGCGGAGCCTGGGCTCGCTTCCCCCGGAGGAGCGCCGCGAGGCCGGGGCGCTCGTCAACGCCGCCAAGGAAAGGCTTACGGCCGCCTTCGAGGAGGCCGAAAAGCGCCTGGCCGCGGCCGGCGACGAAAACCCCGAGGACGCGCTCGATGTGACGCTTTCCGGCCGGCCGCATCCCGTGGGCGGCGTGCATCCCTTGACGCGCGTGCTGGCGGAGATATGCGACGTCTTCACCCGCATGGGCTTCGGCGTGGCCAAGGGGCCGGAGGTGGAGCTAGACTGGTACAACTTCGAGGCCCTGAACTTCCCGCCCGACCACCCGGCCCGCGAGATGCAGGACACCTTCTTCATCTCCGAAAAGGTGGTGCTACGGACCCACACCTCGCCGCTTCAAGTGCGCACCATGGAGAAGACCGCCCCGCCGGTGCGCGTGATCGCGCCGGGCAAGGTCTATCGCTGCGACTCCGACAACACCCACACCCCCATGTTCCACCAGGTGGAGGGGCTCGTGGTGGACCGCGGGATAGGCTTTTCCGACCTGAAGGGCTGCCTCACATCCTTCATCCACCGCTTCTTCGGCCCAGAGATCCCGCTTAGGTTCCGCCCCAGCTTCTTTCCCTTCACCGAGCCTTCCGCCGAGGTGGACATGGGCTGCGTCATGTGCAAGGGCAAAGGCTGCCGCGTATGCAAAGACACAGGCTGGCTGGAGATACTGGGAAGCGGCATGGTGCACCCGGCGGTTTTCGAGAACGTGGGCTACGACACCTCCGTCTACACGGGCTTCGCCTTCGGCATGGGGGTGGAGCGCATAGCGATGCTCAAATACGGCATCGACGATCTTAGGAAGTTCTTTGAAAACGACGTGCGATTTCTGGCCCAATTCTGACCCGCTCCCAACGGAACAACCCGGATAACGGAAAAATGAAGATAAGTCTTTCCTGGCTTGCGGAGTACGTGGACTTAACCCTCTCCCCGGAAGCGCTGGCCCACGGCCTCACCATGGCGGGGCTCGAGGTGGAGAAGGTGGAGGACCGCTTCGCCCGCCTCGATACGGTGCTTGCGGCCCATATCGTCTCGGTTGCGCCCCACCCGGCGGGGGGTAAGCTTACCGTGTGCGGCGTGGACGCTGGGCGCGGCGTCATGTCGGTGGTGTGCGGCGCGGAAAACGCCGTTCCAGGCCTCGTTGCGGCCCTGGCCCTTCCCGGCACGGTGCTGGCGGACGGAACGGTCGTGGAGGAGGGCAGCGTGCGCGGCGTCCCATCCCCGGCCATGCTCTGCTCCGCGGCCGAGCTTGGGCTGGGCGAGGACGCCTCCGGGCTCCTTGCCCTTGCCCCTGAAACCGCCCCCGGAACGCCCGTCAACAAGGCTTTCGGCCTATCCGATTCCGTCTTCGAGTTGAACGTCACCCCCAACCGCGCCGACTGCCTCTCCTTCCTTGGGGTGGCCCGCGAGGTGGCGGCCCTGTGCGGAACGAGGGTCAGGCGTCCCGCAATCGCGCTTCCGGCCGGCGGCGAGCCCATAAGCGACCTGACCGGCGTCGAGATCAAAGCCCCCAAGCTCTGCCCGCGTTACGTGGCGCGCTTACTTAAAGGCGTCACGGTGGGGCCCTCGCCCTTCTGGCTCGCCGACCGCCTGCGCTCGGTGGGACTTAGGCCCATCAACAACATCGTGGACGTCACGAACTTCGTCATGATGGAGACGGGCCAGCCCCTTCACGCCTTCGATTTCGACCTTCTTTCGGAGCACCGGATCGTTGTGAGGACGGGCGAGCCGGGTGAAGCCTTCACCACCCTGGACGGCCGTTCGGTCACCCTAACGTCTGAAAACCTCATGATCTGCGACGGCGTAAAGCCCGTGGCCCTGGCGGGGGTGATGGGGGGGCAGAACTCCGAGATCGGGCCATCCACCCAAAACGTCCTCATCGAAAGCGCCCATTTTTCCCCCATGAGCGTCAGGAAAACCGCCAAGCGCCTGGGCTACCACACGGATGCCTCCCACCGCTTCGAGCGCGGCACTGACCCCGACGGCGCGTCCCTTGCCTGCGCCAGGGCCGCCCAGCTCATGCTGGCCACGGCGGGCGGGACAGTAGCCGAGGGCGAGTGCGACGCCTATCCGCTTCCCTTCACGCCGCGCAGGGTGGTCCTTTCCACGGCCGTGGTGAACCGTCACCTTGGAACGGCGCTCACACGCCAAGAGATCGCGGAACTCCTTGCCGCCATCGACATCCCGACGGAGCCCATCGAGGGGGACGAGCTGGCCGCCATGCAGCCGTCCTTCCGGCCCGACATCGGCCGCAGCGAGGACCTGGTGGAGGAGGTGGCGCGCCTCTACGGCTACGACAAGATCCCCGTTACCGCGCCCAACTTTCCGATGGAGGCCCCGCCGCCCGATCCTGCGGCCATCTTCAGCGCCGACGTACGGCGGATCGCCTGCGGCATGGGCTTTTTCGAGGCCGTCAACTTCAGCTTCATGGCGGCCAACGCCCCGGACCTTTTGAACATTCCCGAAGGCGACCCGCGCCGCAGGATGCTCCCGGTGGCCAACCCCCTCGCCGCCGACGAAGCGGTTATGCGCACCAGCCTCGTGCCGGGGATACTGAAGACCGTGGCCTTCAATATGTCCCAGCAGAACAGGGACTTAAGGCTTTTCGAGGCCGGCAAGGTCTTTCTGACGGTTTCAGGCGAGCTTCTCCCCAACGAGCCGGAGATGCTGGTACTGGCCCTTTCCGGCTGCCGCCCGCGCTCCTGGCACTCAAAGGACGCGCCGCAGGACTTCTACGACGCCAAGGGCGCGGCCGAGGGGCTCATTTCCGCCTTGGGAATAAGGAACGCCCTTTTCGAGAAGCTTCCTGCGGCCGAAACCTGCTACTTCCGCCCCGGCCGCGCGGCTCGGGTTCTCGCCAATGGCTCAACCTTGGGCCGCGTGGGCGAGATCAGGCGCGACGTCCTCTCCCGCTTCGGCGTGAAACAGCCGGTGTTCCTGGTGGAGATGGACATGGAGGCCCTATTCGCGGCGCTTCCCGAAAAAATTTCCTACTCGCCGCTCCCCAAGTTCCCCTCCGTGGCCCGGGACTTGACCCTGGTGCTTTCCCGGAGCGTCCCGGCGGCCATCGTCTGCGACAAGGCGCGGGAGCTTGCAACCGAATGGCTGGAATCGGTGGACGTATTTGACGTATACGAAAAGAAGCCCAACACCGACGG
>JAKAGN010000157.1 GCA_021815525.1 Deltaproteobacteria bacterium | reverse complement strand
CTTGGGCGCGGGAACCGGGGCCTGGGGAGGCGCGCCCGGCGGGGCGATGGGCGAAGCCACCGCGCCCGGGGTTCCGGCCGGGGGGGCCTGGGGCGCGAGGCCGGGGTCCAGCTCCAGGGCGCGCTTTATGTGCATGGCGCCCTTCTGGGGCTCGTTCAAGTACTTCATCAGGATCACTCCAAGCTCGCGGTGGGCCGCGGCCCAGTCGGGCCTTATGGCCAGGGCCTTTTCCAGGTTCTCCCGGGCCAGGCGGTAGTCACCCGCCTGCTCGGCCATCTTGGCCACGTTGTAGCGTATGAGGGGGCTTTCCGGGTTGTACCGGGCCGCCAGCTGAAAGGACTTGAGGGCGTCGGCGAAGCGGCCCTCGCGCATGTAGATGTTTCCTATGTTGTTGTAGGCCTTGTCGTAGTCGGGCTTTATTTCGAGCACCCTGTCGTAGGCCTCCAGCGCCTCCTTGTAGCGGCCCAGGCTTCCGTAGGCCACGCCGATGTTCAGAAGCGCGTTCATGTGGTTGGGGTTTTCGGCGATGACCCTTTTTAAGGCCTCTATGCCCTCCGCGTAGCGGCCGGTCTCGATGTAGGCCCGGCCCACGTAGGAGAGGGTCCGCACCCTCTGTGGGTGGTACTTCATGGCGATGTCGGCGTAGTGGAGGAGCCCCTCCCAGTCGCCGGCCTTTTCCGCGCCCGTGACGGCCAGGTAGGCCTCGTCGGCCTTTATCCAGCGGGAGTTCATGTGGGCCCACCACGCCGAAAAAACGATGAGCACGACGGCCGCGGCCGCGGCGGCCTCGCGGGGGAGCGCCAGGGTCCCGGGCCGGGCGAGCCGGCGGAGGAGGGCGGAAAGGCCCGACGGCCGCGTTTCTGGCTCGGGAGCCGGGGCCAGGCGCGCCTGCCACGTGGCTATTACGGCGAGGTAGGCCATGAAGACGAAGGGCGGCACGGCCCGCTGGAAGGGGAAGCAGAACATGGCGTTGACGCAAAGGCCCAAAAGCCCGGCGGCCGTGGCGAGGGCCATGACGTGGACGCCGGGGGCGACGCGGGCCTTTAAAAGCCGCCGGAAGACCGCGAGGATGGAGACGCCGAACCACAGGAGAAGCGCGAAGCCTATGACGCCAAGCTCCGCGAAGGCCTGGATGAAATCGTTGTGGACGTTGTTGAGCTGCGTGTCCTCGGAGAATATCTTGTCCACGTCGGAGCGGCGTATGTAGAGGGGGTAGATGTTCTTGTGGTTGCCCAAGCCCACTCCGATCAGGAAATGGTCCCGTATCATGGGCATGGTGTTGCGGTAGATGGCCCAGCGAAGTTCCTGGGAGGGGTCCAGGTTGGAGCGGGTGGGGGTGGCGATGGGTGCCGGGGCCGCGCCGCTGGCCGCGGCCAGGGGGTCGGCCGGGGCCGGGGCGGCCGGGGTCTTGGGGGCCGGAGCCTCGGCCTTGTGGAGCTTTTTCAGGGCCTCGCCCACCGTGATCCCCACCCGGTGGCCGATGTCGTCCATCTGCCATGCAAAGCCGTGGTCCGTGAGGTTTATCATGAGGAAAAAGACCGCGAAGCAGGCGGCCGTGGCGATTATCTTTCCGCGGTTTACGGCGCGCCTGATCTCGCCGCGCCTCACCATGCCCCAGTAATGCCTGTGGAAAAAAACCGCCAGGAACATCATCTCGATGGCCAGAGCCACCCATCCGGCCCGGGTCTTGGTGTAGATGAGGTATACGGCGATGATGGTGGAGCCCAGGGCCGCCGGCACGTAAACCTCGGGCTTCCGGGATTTCCAGAAAAAGCCGAAGCCTAGGGGGATGGTCAGGACCACGTAATGGACCGCCATGTTCTTGTTGGCGAAGGTGGAGGCGGGCGGCACCACCTGCGGGATGACGTCCAGGCCGAACAGGGCGTCGGCGATGCCCAGGTGCTGGGCCACGCCGAGAAGGGAAACCAGGAAGCCCGAGACGAAGAAGCAGGCAAGGTAGAACATGGGATCGCGGCCGGTGGCGCCCAGCACCTGGGCGGTCACGAGAAGCGCGCCGCCCGCCGCGGCCCACATGTACCAGGTGGTTACGGCGTCGAACCTGTTGGGGGCCCAAAGGGCGGAGAGCAGGGCCCAGGAGATGAAAAGGAGGTAGGGCCAGAAAAGGGGCGTGGGAAAAATCTCGTAACGCCCGAGCCTGAAGCCCCGAAAGGCCATGAGCCCGGCGAAGAGCGCGAGCCCGCACTGGATGTAGGCCCCCTGGGGGAGGTTGGCGAAGTCGTAGATGTCGGTGCGGATGAAAAAGGGCGCTATGGCGCAAAAGGCCCCGAAGGCCCAGTAAATCCAGCCGAAGCTTTCCGCGCCGCCGGCGGCGCTTTTTCCCGGGCCGCCGTTTTTCGCCCGCGCGGCCGAAGGCTCGGCCGCGGCTTCCAGGCCCAGCATCTTGAGGGCCTTTTCGACTTCCTTTATGGACATGCCGAGCGCCTCGGCCATTTCGGATTCGCTCATGGACGAGGCGTTGCGGCGGATGAACTTCTGTTTCTTGTTGGAAAGTTCCACGTGCGCTCCGGATGAAATTTCGGGCCACCCCGCCGCCGCTTCCGCTAGGCGAGACCGTACAGCATAGCAAAACCCCAAAAATTTTTCAAAAGCGAAAAATAAAGGGCAAGCAACCCTTCAGGCAAACGCGCGAAGGGAGCGCACTGCTCTGTTGCATGTGACCACGCCGCGTGCCTGGGCGCAACGCAGCGGGTTGAGTTTTTCGCAAGCCTTCGCGGGAGGCCGGGAAAGCTTTTTCCCCGGCAGCCAAGGCCGCCTTTCCTCCGTCCTTCAAACCGAAAGCTGTATGCCCAGCTCCACCACGCGGTTGGGGGGAATTCCGAAAAAGGACATGGGGTTTTGGGCGTTGCGGGCCATGAACACGAAAAGGCTCTTGCGCCAGTGGGACATCCTGGCCGCGCCCGTGGTGAGGAGGCTTTCGCGGCCAAGGTAGTAGGTGGCGGAGTCCGGATCCACGAAAAGGCCGTGGCGCGCGGCCAGCTGCAGCACGTGGGGCACGCGGGGGGTTTCCATGTAGCCCATGCGGGCGATCACCCGGTAGAACCCCTGCCCCAGCACCCGCACGGTCACGCGTTCGTTTTCGGGCACGGTGGGGGAGTCGGCGGTGAGCAAGGAGACGAAGAGGATGCGCTGCGGCAGGACGTGGTTGAAACGGTAATGGTGGAGAAGGGCCACCGGCACGCCCTGGGGCGACACGGACATGAAGACGGCCGTGCCGGGGATGCGCACGGGCCGACTGGCCTCTATGCTGTCCAGGAACTCCTCCTCGGTGACGCGCTCGCGGGCGAAGCTCTCCGCCAGCGCGGCCCGGCCGTCGCGCCAGGAGGTCATGAGGGCGGTCAGGGCCGCCCCCACCGCCAGGGTGAGCCAGCCGCCGTCGAAGAGCTTCAAGAGGTTGGCCCCGAAGTAGGAGAGATCGAAGAGGAGGAAAAGCCCCACCAGCACCGCGGCGCGCCATTGGGATCGGTGGAGCGCGCGGGTCAAGACGAAGAAGAATAGGATGGAGGTTATGCCCATGGTGGCAGTGACGGCCAGCCCGTAGGCGCCGGCCAGGCCGCTCGAGTTCTTGAAGGCCAGGACCAGGATCACGCAGGCCGTGAAAAGCAGCGCGTTCACGAAGGGAAGGTAAATCTGGCCGCGGACGTGGCTCGATGTGTGGACGATCCGCAGGCGCGGCAGAAATCCCAGCTGCATGGCCTGCTGGGTAAGGGAGTAAACCCCCGAGATCATTGCCTGGGACGCGATCACGGTGGCCGCCGTAGCCAGGACCACCAGGGGGATGAGGAGGCTCCGCGGGGCCAGGGCGTAGAAGGGGTTCACCGCCGTCTCGGGCCGCGAAAGGAGGATCGCCCCCTGGCCGAAGTAGTTCAAAAGAAGCGCGGGCCACACCACGGCGGTCCAGGAAAGGCGTATGGAGGGCCGGTTGAAGTGCCCCAGGTCCGCGTAGAGGGCCTCGCCGCCCGTGATGCAAAGGACCACCGAGCCTAGGACCACGATGCCGTGCATCCGGTTTTCGACGAAAAAGCGCACCGCGTGGAGGGGGTTCACGGCGGTTAGTATCTCCGGCGATTTGACCACCTCCGCGAGCCCCAGGAGGGAAAGCGCCGAGAACCACAGGAGCATCACGGGCCCGAAAACCTTGCCTATGCGCGCCGTGCCCCTGCGCTGAATGAAAAAAAGCCCGGCCAGCACCGCGCAGGTTATGGGCACCACGTAGCGGGTCGCGCCCGGGGTCGCCACCTCCAGGCCCTCCACCGCCGAGAGAACCGAGATGGCGGGCGTGATGATGCCGTCGCCGTAGAGGAGCGCGGCCCCGAATATCCCCGCCAGCACCACCGCCTTCATGCTGCGGCCCGCAAGCCCGTCCCTGGACCGGGACAGGAGCGCCATGAGGGCGAAGATGCCTCCCTCGCCCTTGTTGTCCACCCGGAGGATGAAGACGACGTACTTTATGGTGACAACGACGGCCAGGGACCAGAAGATGAGGGAAAGAACCCCGTGAACGTTCCCGGGGCTTATGGCTATGCGGTGCAGGCCGTGGAAGCACTCGCGGACCGCGTAGAGGGGGCTCGTTCCGATGTCGCCGTAGACCACGCCCAGGGCCGCCAGCGACATGGCGGCAAGCGCCCCCCGGGACATGGCGCCCCCCCCCTCCGCGGCCTCCCCCAAGGCCAAGGGCGCGGCGCCCTCGCTGCCGGCCGCGCCAGGCGAGGCCTTTGCGGGGGCCGGCCGGCCGCTGGGCTCCGAAGGGCTGGAGCCATCGCGGGCCTTGGGCGCGCCGGCCCCGCCCCCCGGCTTCCTGGGGCGTTTCATCGTAAAAAAACCTCCCGGTGCGGATGGACCCTGCGGAGGACCTCCCCCTTGGAAGCTCCCCCTCGACGCCTGCGAGGTTAGCTGACGGGCTGGGACCGAGAAGGTTGTCCCGGGCGGATTTCCGCCCTGCGCCCCTGATGATCGGTTCCCCCGCTCCCTTGACGGGATTCGGCGTATCGGGCGATCCTACCTTCCGAGTGGGGCCGATTCAAGGAAAAAAATCGGGCCGCCGGGGCTTCCGGCCTTGTCACGCCGCGTCAAAATGATAAGGTGCCGCCATCGGCCGGAACCGCCCCCCCACCCAACATATCGAAGGAAGCCTGCAAATGAACGCCAAGCGAGCCGGGATGCTGATGATGTCGGGCCTCATGGGATTTTCAACGCGCCACCCCCTTCTCGTGAAAAGCCTCCTGCGGCCCCTTGCCAACGCGCCCCTTCTCTCGAAACGGCTCATGGTGCTTCCAAGGGCCTTCATGGGAGCCACGGCCTTCGAGATCCACGACGTCGACCCCTCCACCGGGCGGATCGGCATCGGCGGCGTGGAGGAGATCATGGCGGGGTCCAAGATCATCCACCTCCTCCACGAGACCCTGGCCGCGCGCCTGGCCGCCGAGGAAAAGGACCGCGCCCTCTACGAGATGGGCGTAAAGCTCTGCACCTGGGAGGTCTCCCAGGCACTCGGAAGCGGCCGCTGGGCCCCATCCTCCCTCACGCCCCTCATCATGAACGCGCGGATACTGGACGAGGTCCGCGAGGACCCCGTGGTGCGGCGCTTCTTCGGCCGCGTCCTTACCATGATGAGCCGCCTCATCACCGACGAGGGCGGCTGGGGACACCTCGACTTCGATTTTTCGGGGCTGCCCCTCAAGGTCTTCCTGGAAAACTCCCAGGAGGCCCGCTGGCTGGGCCCCTCGAAGCGGCCCGTGTGCAGCTTCTACGCCGGAATAGTGGCGGGCTACGCCGGAACCATCGCCGGAGAACCCTTCGCCTGCCGCGAAACCGCCTGCGCCGCCACCGGCGCGCCCCGCTGCGTCTTCGAGCTGACACGGCTTAAGGACACGTAAAAGCAAAGCAAAGGCAAAGGCAAAGGCAAAAGCAGAAGCGCCTCCGGCGGCCGGGGGCCCAAAGCATGAAAATGGCCCGCCCCCGGACCCCCGCTATGGCTCCGCGTTGCTGCGCAACGCTCCGCGGGTTTTGGAGGGCTTCGCATTTTTCCGTCCGACACCTGGAAGCTTGGGAAAAAAGGACTTCGTGTAGGCCAGTCAAGGCCCGGATGCTCTGCATGGGGTAAAGATGACATAATTTCAGGATGTTGGAAGCGTTCATAATTTGAACGTTCAAAAATTGAACGCTCGGAGCCCGGCCGGGGGGCATGGGGCATGAAGCGTTCATTTTTTGAACGCATGGTGTTTAACATTTTTGAATTTATAGAGATTATTGCGGCCTGCTCCGGCAAGCCCCCGGCCGTGCTGCAAAGCGCTGGGGCATGGGCGCGGGTTCCTTTCCCTTGGCCACTCTTCGGCGCAACTGGCGTCGGGCGGCGGGATGCGAAGCCCTCATAAAAACTGCGGAGCGTTGCGCAGCAACGCGGAGCCATTATCGGGGGTCCGGGGGGACGTAGTCTCCCCGGCCGCCGGAGGCGTCTTTGCCTTTGGCCGCCGGAGGCGTCTTTGCTTTTCTATTGCACAGCCGTTTTTCCGATAGTATGAGGTTAAGCTTTACGAGCCGGTGATGATGGAGAACTTTCACGGGACGGATGGATCA
>JAKAGN010000156.1 GCA_021815525.1 Deltaproteobacteria bacterium | reverse complement strand
GGGGGAGGGGGGAGGAAAACCTTTTGCGCACAAAAGGTTTTCCTCCCCCCTCCCCCCGCAATCCTCAGGCATCCACCCTCTTTCCCTTTATGTAGAAGGCGATGGGGGTGGCGAGGCTTTCGGGTAGGGCTGCGGGCGGGCCGGAAAGCGCCAGGAAGGTGGCGTCGGAGCCGGGAGCGAGGAGGCCGGAGCGGGGAAGGCCCAGGAGCCGCGCGCCGTTGGCGGTGGCGGCGCGGACCGCTTCCTCGGGCGTGAAGCCGGCGCGGAGGAACAGGGCCAGCTCCCGGTGTACGGCCCGGCCGTGGAAGACGCCCGGAGAGCCGGCGTCTGTGCCCGTGGCGAGGGTTGCGCCGTAAGAGCGCGCGAGGGCGATCTGCTCGATCTGGTGGTCGAGCATACGGCGGGCCGTGGCGGCCTCGGGGCTTTCGGGGGCAAGGCTATCGGCGTAGCCCTGCATGGTGGCGGCGGTGGGAATCCAAAGGCAGCCGGAACCGGCCAGGCGCTTAAGGTTCTCGCGGCCCATGAAGAAGCCGTGCTCGATGCTGGCGCATCCGGCGGCGGCGGCGATTTTGACGGCCTCCTCGCCGTTGGCGTGGGCCATGACGGACAAGCCGCGCGACCGGGCGGCGTCCACCGCAAGGGTGAGTTCTTCCAGGGAAAACTGGGGCCGGGTGCGTTTGCCGAACTCGGTGAGGCTGTTCAAGCCCGACTGGACCACCTTCACGTGATGGCCGGGTTCGGGGTCGGAGGCGATGGCGGAGGCCAGGGTGAGGCCCGGCGGAACCGGCCGCCCGATGAGGCCCCCGTAGCGTCCGGGCGCGTGCCATGCGCGGCCCGCGGCCCGGATTTCGAGGGGCCCGCCGTAGGCGGAGGCGAAGGCAAGGGCCCGGCCCAGGCGGTCGCCGCCGTCCCGCACCGCGGACACCCCGGCGGCCAGGTGGTCACGCACGTGGTCCCTTATCATGCGGAAGGCGCGGCCCTCGTCCGGCGAGAGCTGGGCCTTGCGGATGGCCGGATCGCTTGTTCCCGACCAGCAAAGGTGCGCGTGGGCGTCCACGAGGCCGGGGATGATCGTGGCGCAGGAGAAATCGAGGACGGGCGCTGCCCCGGGCGGCGGGGGGGCGAAGGCCGAAGCGCCCGGGAGGATGTCCGCTATCCGGCCGGCCTCGACGCAAATGAGGGCGTCCCGCGCGGCCGGGCGGCCCGAGCCGTCCACGAGGTGGCCCGCCCTGATGAAAAAATCGCCGTTCATGCTTGAACCATAGCCGATGTGTCTTAAATTTGAAAGGCCGGGAAAGGACGGCTGATTTGCGGGCGCTTGGCCGTTTAAGGCGGCCGGGTCCGCGTGACGGGTCGCAGACGATGGGAGGAAGGGATATGGGAAATCAGATCAAGACCGGCTTGCTGCTGGGGCTCCTCACGGTTTTCGTGGTGATGATGGGGGGCGTCTTGGGCGGGCGCAACGGGGCCGTCATGGGGCTCGTGCTGGCCTTCGGCATGAACTTTTTCGGCTACTGGTTCTCCGACAAGGTGGTTCTTTCCATGTACGGGGCGAAGGAGGTCACGGAGCGCGACGAGCCGCGGCTTTACGCCATAGTGGGCGAGCTGGCCGCAACGGCGGGGCTTCCCATGCCGAAGGTCTACGTGATCCCCAGGAACTCGCCCAACGCCTTCGCCACGGGAAGGAACCCCGAGCACGCGGCCGTGGCGGTCACGGCGGGGCTTCTGGAGCTGATGAACGCCGAGGAGCTGAAGGGGGTCCTGGCCCACGAGCTTTCCCACGTCCATAACCGCGACATCTTAATCGGCACCATCGCGGCCACCCTTGCGGGGGCGGTCACCTTCGCGGCCCAGATGGCCCGCTGGGGCGCGATTTTCGGGGGGGGGCGGAACGACGACGAGCGCGGCGGATTTTTGGGGGTGATCCTCATGAGCATCCTGGCCCCCATCGCGGCCCTCTTGATCCAGATGGCCGTTTCGCGCTCCCGGGAGTACCTGGCGGACGAGACCGGCGCGCGCTTCGCCGGAAGCCCCGACGGGCTCGCCTCGGCCCTGGCCAAGCTCGGGGGCGCGTCCCAGCGGGTGCCCCTGGACGCCAGCCCGGCCACGGCCCACATGTTCATAGTGAATCCGCTCTCGGCTGGCGGCATGGCCAACCTCTTCTCCACTCACCCGCCCCTGGAGGACCGGATCGCGCGCCTGACCGGACGCTCCTTTTCCAGTCCGCAAGGTCCCGGGCGTCCTGACCGGGAAGCGGAAGCGAAACCGAGATCTTCGGCAGAGGGTTTTTGGGATAGGATGTCATAGGGCGAGGCGGGCCGGAACGGCGCTTGACGCCGGGCAAGGGCGTGTTTTCGGCCCGGCTGGAAACGATGGGCCGCAAGGCGGCTCACGTTTTTGGCCGTGCAGATAAAAAGGGGAGCGACGCCGGCAAGCGGCGCGCCCCCCTTTTTGACGCTCCGGTTATGGACTCCGCCTACTTCTTTATTCGGAGTTTTCGGCCTGCAAGGCGGATGAAGCCGGAACGGTAGTAGCTGAAGGCCAGGAGAGGGTAGGCCAGGCTGATGTTGTCCTCGTTTCTCCGGGTGTCATCTTTCACCGCTATTCCAAGATTTCCCATGACAAACCTCCTTCTCGTTTTCCCTTTTTTTTCGCGGCCCGCTCCGGGGAGCTTTTCGTAAACGCGCCTTCCATGCGCGCCTTTTCCCCGTGACGCCGCGAGATTGGGGTTTAAGAAGGGACGGTTCACCTCCTTTTTGCCCTTCTGTTTCGACCGCCGGTGAAGCCATGCCCAAGCGGCCGGACGAATGTCTCGTTACCCGCGCTTTTTATCCGTCTTTCCGTTCCTTGCACGGTGGAAGGCCCGCCCCGCGCCCCTGGCCGGTGAGGCTCTCCATCGAAAGGATGTCTTACGATAAGTAATTTGACGCGGCGTGTCAAGAAAAATTTTTATCTAGGAAGCTATCAGTCAGCAAAATCGGACCCTTGGAGCGCCACGGGCGCTCTTCAAGCGGCCCTTATTTTCATGCCGCTTGTCCCCGCCAGGCTCAAGAGCTTTCCGTCCCATGCTTGACATTATCGCCTTAAAAGTTTATTCCACGCTGTCGTCCTTTTATGACGCATTTTCCAAAAGTGAAGGACCTTCACTTTTGAACTATAGGCAAGGGGCCTCACGGTGACTTACAATCGCAAACGCTCAAGGAGGAAGGTTTTATGGGTGCATTCCGGCAGGTGTTCGAGTTCCTGAAGGCCGCTTCGGTGGCCCACGCGCGATGGGACGTGGAAGTCAGCACGTCCATCGTCCGGGACAGGAAAAGGCTCTGGATGCTGTTTCTGCTTCTCCTGCCGATCCTCGCCATAGGATTGGCGGAGGCCGCGGGGAAGGTGGACCTGATCGGCGCCAAGACGGCGTACGCTCCGGCCTTCTACTCCACCAACATCTTTCTCGTCTCCATGCTGATCGGCGTCTGCGCCGGGCTCATAACGGGCTGCATCGGGGCGGGCGGCGGCTTCATCATAACCCCGGCGCTCATGGCCGCCGGCATCAAGGGCATCCTGGCCGTGGGGACGGATCTTTTCCACATCTTCGCCAAGGCCATAATGGGCACCACGGTGCACAAGAAGCTTGGGAACGTGTCGGTGAAGCTGGCCGTGGCGTTCCTGGTGGGCTCGGGCGGCGGAACCTTCATCGGCGGCGCCATCAACAAGGGGCTCTACGACAAGAACCCGCTCCTTTCCGAGGCCTTCATCTCGGCCATTTACGCGGTGCTGCTGGGTTTTCTGGGCTTCTACGCCCTGTATGACTTCTTGAAGTCCCGGAAGGACGCAAGCGCTGCGGGCGACGCCCACGGCGGCGGGAGCGCAGGGACCCCGCTTCTGGCCCAGAAGCTCCAGGGCATGAACCTTCCGCCCATGATCTCCTTCGACGAGGACTTCGTGCCGGGCGGCAAGAAGATCTCGGGCGTCATCGTGGCCCTGGGCGGCGTGGTGGTGGGCGTCATGGCGGCCATCATGGGCGTGGGCGGCGGCTTCGTCACCTTCCCCATGTTCGTTTACATCTTCGGCGTGTCCTCCATGACCACCGTGGGCACCGACATCCTCCAGATCATCTTCACCGCGGGGCTCGCCTCCATAGCCCAGTACGCCATCTACGGCTACGTGTTCTACACCTTGGCCATCGGGATGCTTATCGGCTCACTCATCGGCATCCAGGTGGGCGCGCTCACCACCAAGGTGGTGAAGGGCATCTACATCCGCGGCTTCTACGCCGTCTCCATCCTGGCCGGCTTCATCAACCGGGCCGCGACCCTGCCCAAGAAGCTCAACGAGCTTGAGGTGATTTCCCTTCCGAACGGGCTAGTGCACGGCATCGAAGCCGTGGGGAACATCGTTTTCTGGGTGGTGGTGGTCCTGTTCGCCGCCTGGGTCTTCGGCATGTTCTTCAAGAACCTCGGACAGCTCAGGGCGGAGGACTAGAACCATGATAAAGGACATGAAAGCGTTTCTTAAGGGCCTCGCCCTGGCCGTCACCTTCGCGGGAATCCTCATTTTGATCTTTTCCCCGGTCTTCGGGCCCGACCGCGAGGGAAAACCCAGAAACGGCCTGCAGTACTCGGACAGCCTTTTCAACCGCCTGGCCAAGGGCTCCTCCTACTTCATCCCCAAGCTAAAGGAGGAAAAGCTCGCGGGCCTTTCCTCCGAGCCGGTCAGCATCTCCGTGAAGCTCAAGGAGTATAAGGGCGCCGATCCGGAAAAGGACGCCAAGCTCATGGACAACGCCGTGAGGGTCCTCACCATCTCCGGGGCCCGGGCCCAGGCCGCCGGCGACCGGATAAACATCACCGGCGACTTGAAGGCCCTCCTGGACCGCGCCCTTGCGGACTCCGACTCCATGTACCACAACGAGGGCGCCCAGATGGCCGCCCGTTACAGCGCCGAGGAGAAGGACGCCAAGGCCCTGCTGCGGGCCTGGTGGAACATCCTGGAGTCCTCCGTGAAGGAGCTTCAGAAGCAGGGCAAGAACAAGGAAGCCGAGGTGGTGAGCCAGGTCAACAAGAAGGCCGTGGAGCCCGCCTACAACTTCTACAAGATCCAGGCCCAGAAGGTCTCCGAGCGGGCCTTCACGCTCCTTGGGGTTCTCGTTTTCTACGTGGCCTACACCCTGTGGTGGGGCTTCGCCATCTACTTCATGTTCGAGGGCCTTGGGCTTTCCACCAAGAAGGCCAAGGTGAAGAAGGAAGTCTGATCTCAGCCTGCGGCGGAAGCCTTCTGGGAGCGAATGGTCCATGAAGATCGTGGTTGTGGTGGATGCCTCGCCCTACACGGCCGCCGCCCTCGCGGTGGCCGCGGAAACCGCCTCGTCCAGGCGCGCCGAGCTTGACGTGGTGGGCGTGGTGCCATCCATAGGCGGGGGCATGGAGGATCACGAGATCTCCCCCACCCGCATCGAGCGGCACCTCTCGGGCATGCAGAACCTCGCGGCCCGGGCCGTGGATCGCGCGCGGGCTTACCTCTCGGGCCGGGGCGCGACCCCGTCCCACGCCTGCACGCTCCAGGCCGCCGGAACCATAGCCGAAGCCGTGGTGGAGTACGCCTGCGAGGAAAAGGCGGACCTCATAATCCTGGGCACCGGAACGGACCGCTCGGTCCGGGCCGGCCTCGGCGGGGCCGTGGCCCAGATCGCAAGGGACAGCCCCTGCTCCGTCGTTGTGGTGAAATCGGCGGACCGTATGTAACTTACTAAAACCAAAGGAAAAGAAAAGGGGAGCCGGCATGTTGCGCGCGCCGGTTCCCCTTTTTCCCGGTCGCCCATCGGCCTCCGCGCCATTCATCCCGAACCGCCATGCCGGCCCTTTTCGAGGCCTGCCCGGAGCACCCGTCACATGCCCATCACCTTCAACTGCCCGGAATGCCGGGCCGCCATCTCCGCCGACGAGCGCTTCGCCGGCCGCGAGGCCAAGTGCCCCCGCTGCAAGCTCCCGGTGCGTATCCCGATCCCCTCCGCCCCCGGCGCCCCCGCGTCCAAGCCCGGCTTCGAGGTCCTGGGCCCCAACATCCGCATCCTGGGCGAGCCTGCGCCCGGCGACCCCGACTTCCTGCGGGACTTCACCGCGGCCCTCACCAAGATCGGCGAAAGCGGCGCAAACCTCGTCCAGATCGACTTCTCCCGCAGCGCCTACCGCGAGGGCAACCGGCTGCCCCTGGTGACTCTCGCCAAGAACATCCTCCGCCCCTACCAGACCCAACTCCAGATATGCCTCACCGGAGTCTTCACCTCCTGAGCGCCACCCCCCGGCGGGAAAGGCAAAGGCAAAGGCGCCTCCGGCGGCCGGGGGAGCAAGCCTCCCCCGGACCCCCGTTATGGCTCCGCATGTGCTGCGCACAAGCGGAGCAGTGTTTTTTGAGGGCTTCGCATCCCAGCGGACGACGATTGCGGCGCGGAAGAGGGGCCAAAGCGCCGGCTTCGGGGCGGATGAGAGCAATAAAATATATATATTAAAGATAGTTATCTGTATAGCGTTCAAAAAATGAACGCTTCGGCGGACAGGAGCGCCCATTGAGGCCGGAGCGTTCATTTTTTGAACGTTCAAATTATGAACGCTTTCAACACCAGGAAATT
>JAKAGN010000155.1 GCA_021815525.1 Deltaproteobacteria bacterium | reverse complement strand
AGGGATCTCCGTGATCCCCATCGGGACGGGGCTCGTGCCAAGGCGCTCCATAAGGCGGCCTTCGAGGGGGCCGAACCAGGTGATGAAGCGGGCCTTGGGAAAATCCGCCACCTTGGTGATGGGTATTTTGGACGAATATATCTGATCGAAGTCCTGGTCCAGCCACACCAGGAGCCGGAAGCCCTCCTTGGCCACGATCTCGTCGAAGCGGGCCATCATGAGGTGTTTTAAGTAGTCCACCTCCTCGTAGTTGTTGAAGAGGAAGGGAAGGCCCAGGACGGCCAGGGGCTTGGCCATCATGAAGGTGCCCTGGCCGGAGAGCCCGGCCGCCTGGAGCTGATCCACCCGCATCTTCTTCAGGTGCTGCTCGTCGTCCCCCATCACGCCGCCCCAGTAGACCTTGAGGACGACGTCGCCGCCGGTGGCCTTTTCAAGGGCCGGCATGAGGATGGACTGCACCTGCTTGGCGTAGCCCACGTCCTTGGGGGCGAGGGTTCCTGTTTTCCAAACCCACTTGGGCGCGGCTTCGGCGCTCCCCGCCAGGACGGCCACGAAAAACGCCGTCACCAACACACCCACAGCCTTGCGACGGAACGTCATGATATGGTCCCCCCCTTGTCGATCGGTCGAGCCGGAAAAGCATGGTTATCGGCGCAGATAAACGGCAGGAAACACGGGAAGCGAAAAATTGACCGGGGCGGCCTCCCTTGGGCCCCGCCGCCCCGGTTTTTCAAACTGAGGCCCCGGCTACCTGCCGCCCTTTTTGCGGTACTCGGCGAGAAGCCCCGTGACCTCTTCGAGAAGGCTCTTTGGGTAGAGGTTACCCACCATCTCCTGGGCCACGGGCGCCAGGGTCCTCTTGATCTCCTCAAGGTCCTTGGGCGCCGGCATCACCTTCTGCATCCCGTAGCGCAGCATGGCGTCAAGGCACCTGTCGTTGTCCTTGCGCGTGGCTTCCGTGAAGCGGCGGGTCACGTCGTCGCGGCCGGATTCCAGGGCTTTACGGAAGGCTTCCGGGATTTCCTGCCAGGCCTTGTTGGTGACCACGATGAGGGCCGGGGCGTAACGGATGTTCATGGGATTCACGTACTTGGCCACGGAGTGCATCTGGCTTCCCACCATCCAGATGGCCGGCGCTATGGTGGCCTCGGCGATGCCCGAACGGATGGACGCCGATATTTCGGGCACGGCGATGGGAACCGGGCTCGCGCCCAGGCGGGTCAGAACCCGCTCCTCCAGGGGGCCGTACCAGGTCACCACCTTGGCGCCCCGGTAGTCCGCCAGCTTGGCCAGGGGTTTTCTCACCGAGTAGAGCTTGTCGAAGTCCTGGTCTATCCAAAGGAGAAGCTTGAAGCCCTCCTTCTGCATCATGGCGTCGAAGTTGTGGAACATCTTGCCCCGGATGTAGTCCACCTCGGCGTAGTTGTTGAACAGGAAGGGTATCTCCACCACCGCCCATTCCTTGCTGATGATGATGGCGCCCTGGGCGGTGATGCCTCCGGCCTGGAGCTGGCCTATGCGCATCTTCTTGATGTAGTCGCCGTCGTCGCCCATCACGCCGCCCCAGTAGACCTTGATGCCGAGCTGCGAGCTGGTTTTCTGGGCGATGTAGGGCAGAAGGACGTGCTCCACCTGGATGGCCCAGCCGACGCCCTTGGGGGCCAGGGTCCCCACCTTCCACATGTACTTGGGCTCGGCAAAGGCGGGAATTGCGGAAACGGCGAGCAGCAACAGCGCGAACACGACGATGCTTGTTTTCCTGACTCTTGACATGGTGAAACCCCCTCATGGCCCCCCCGGGGCCTTTCAAAAAATTATGATGAACTCTCCGCCGGGCAAAAGCCGACGAAATGGCCGGACGTCATGGGCTTTCGCCGCGACGCCCCGGTCGTCCGCCTGGATCGCGCGCGGAGAAGGCCGCCCTTGCGGGCCGGCCGCCCGGTTTCCCCCGTGCGCATCCGCGCCATCCCCCCGAAGCGGGGGCGGACGCGGCTTATCTGAACTTGGCCTTTACGTTTTCCTCGAACTTGTCCGCCGTCTGGTTGAACTCCCGGACTATGAGGGGTTTCACCAGGGCCTTGGCGAGGCTCGGGATAAAGGAAAAGGAAAGGTCCAGCTTTGTGGAAAAATCCACCGTTACGCCGTTCCCGCTTTTCACGACCCTGGCCGAGCCCTCGTTCCTGGCGTTTCCCACGCCGTCCACGGGGGTCCAGCGGATGAGGCCCGCGGCCTTGTCGTTGTCGTACTTGCAGGCGTAGATCACCTGAATGCTGTACTTGGAGACGCCCACCTTCTGCATCTCCCACTGGAACTTCCCTCCCCCGAGGTCCACGAGCCGCTCGACCTTCGGGAAGATGGCCGCCGTGGCCGGCACGTCGGTGAAAAAGGCGAAGGCCGTGTCATAATCGGTGGCGAGGTTCAATCGCTTGGTGAATTCTATGCTCATTTCGAGGGCCATGCGAAAATCTCCTTGGATGGCTTGGGGCGAAGAAAAAGCGGAAGTCCCGCGGGCCGCCTGACACCGGCGCGGCGGAAAACGGAGCCGGCGAAAAAGGTCCTTTTGTCGCTCGATAAACCCGGATATGTTCAATGGAATTCGCGGCGCGGAATGAGGCAAAATGACCCGGCGGCCGCTCTGCCGGACGACTTAACCACAAACTCGACCGTAAAGTCAACCGGATTATCAGCTTTTCTCATTCGCGCCGGCGCCCTTTTCCGGCGAGGAAAAATCCGGTGCCAGGCCTTCTCCGGCCGCGTTTTTCCGGCGCTTTTCCGCGCAAGCTCGCGGCGCGGCACATTTCGATTTGACGCAGCGTTTCATCCGTCCTACCATAGCGCGGATCGGGAACGGGGAATTTTCGCCCCTTTTTTTTTCACTAACGGGGCTTCCGTCACACGGGAACTTAATCTTAAACGCATGGCCGACGTACTCCTAATAAAGGCGAATTCCAGTCATCTCCACCAGGCGCGCATCGCCCCGCCGCTGGGTCTCATGTACCTGGCCGCGGCGCTCAGGGAGCGGGGGCATCGGCCGAAAATCCTGGACATGCGGATAAGGCCGCTCCCGCCGTCCGATCTGGCCCGTGAGATCAAGGCCTTCAAGCCGGACTTGGTGGGTCTTTCGGCCTTTTCGGTGGAGATGCCCAAGGCGCGGGAGCTTGCGGGGACCATAAGGCGCGAGGCGGGCTTTTCGGGGCCCCTGGTCCTGGGAGGGCCCCACGCGTCGGCGGCCGGGGCCGCGGTCCTTTCGGAGCCCCTCGTGGATTTCGCGCTGGCGGGCGAGGGGGAGATCGCCTTTCCGCGGCTCGTGGAGGCCCTGGCAGCGGGAAACCGGGCGGCCGTCCGGGAAATCCCGGGGCTATTCCTGCGGGAGAACGGGGGCGTGGTTTCCACGGGAAAGCCCCGGCCCTCGGCGGACGTGAACCTCCTTCCGCACCCGGCCTGGGACCTGGTGGACGTTCCCGCCTACTTTTCCGCCATCCGCACCTGCTTCCTGAAAAACCGCCCCTACATGCCGGTGTTCACCTCGCGCGGCTGCCCCTACGGATGCATCTACTGCCACAACATCTTCGGAAAGAGGTTCCGGGCCCGCTCGCCGGAAAACGTGCTTTCCGAGATGGAGACCCTGGTCCGGCGCTACGGGGTGAGGGAGTTCGAGATACAGGACGACATCTTCAACTTCGACCGGGACCGGGCCGCGGCCGTGTGCGAGGGCATAATCCGGGCGGGCTGGAACGTGAAAATCTCCTTCCCCAACGGCCTGCGCTGCGATATCCTGCCGCGGGACCTCTTGGCCCTCATGCGCAGGGCCGGGGCCTACTTCCTGGCCGTGGCCGTGGAGACCGCCTCCCCGCGCCTCCAGAAGATGATCCGGAAGAACCTCGACCTCGCGGCCGTGGAGCGGGCGGCCCGGGACGCGCGGGACCTGGGCGTGATCACCATAGGAAACTTCATGCTGGGCTTTCCGGGCGAAACAAGGGCGGAGATACTGGAGACCATCCGCTTCGCGTGCAGCCTGCCGCTGAACTTCGCGTCCTTCATGACGGTGACGCCCTTCTCCGGCACCCGGCTCGCCGAGGCGTGCAGGAAAGACACCGCCCCGGGCGAGGAGGAGATGCATTTTTACCGCACATCCCACAACTTGAGCAGCCTTTCCGACGCCGAGTTCTTCCCCCTGCGGCGCCAAGCCTACCGCCGCTTTTACGCCGGGATGCACCGAAGGGTCTTCGGAAGCGGCGCCTTCCGGGCGCTGGCCCTGGGCCGGGCGGCTTCACACTACATCCGGATGCAGCTTGCATGACGGTCCTGGCCGGACGAAAGATTCCGTGGAATTCGCTGGGCGCGGCCATAGCCGTTTCGGCCCTCGTCGTGGGGCTGTGGGAAACCGTCGTCGAGCCGGACTTGTTTTCCTACCTCGCCCTCGGCCGCTGGATTTTCCACAACGAGGCGCTGCCCCACGGCAACCCCTTCACCTACGCGGCCACCCCCCGGCCCTGGGTGAACCACACCTGGCCGATAAACCTCCTCGCCTATCTCGTGCACCGATCCTTCGGCTTCGGGGGGCTTGCGGTCTACCGCTGGGCCCTGGGGCTTTTCACCGCGGCGATCCTCTACATCGCGGCCCGGAGGCGCGGGGCCTCGCACCTGGCCGCGCTTTCCGGGCTCGCCCTTTCGGCGCTTTTCTTCGCCCCGGCCTTTCCCCTCTTCCTGGCCCGTAACTTCGAGTACTGCTTCTTCGCCGCGAACCTCCTTCTCCTGGAGGAGACCCGCACCGAGCGGAAAAGGACGGCCCTCGTCCTCCTTCCCCTCCTTTATCTCCTGTGGGCCAACTGCCACATGTCGGTTCCGGCCGGATTCATAGTCATGGGGCTCTACGCGGCCTGCGGCCTATTTTCGCGCCCGCGCCCGCACGGGCTCCTGGCAGCCGGGGCGCTCTGCTTCGCCGCCACCTTCGTGACGCCCTTCGGCTTCAAGCTGTGGGAGAACTTTTTCGTTTCCCTCTTCTCCAACCCCCAGGATTACGGCGGGGAGTGGCTGCCCATCAACCGCGCCATAGAAATCGGCTTCGACACGGACTACATCTATCCGTTCCTGGCGCTCCTGCCCCTGGCCGCGCTCCTTTTCATCTTCTACAGGCGGGACATCACCGCCCGCGCGGTGCTGGCCGTGACCGCCATCCTGGCCTTTTCCTACGCCCGGCAGGTGCTGCTTTTCGTCTTCGCATTCGCGGTTTACGCACCCAAGGCCCTGGATGAGTTCGGAGCAGCCTTCGCCCGGCGTCCGGCCGGACGCCGCGGGCGGCTTGTCCGGGCGGCCACGACCCTGGCGCTCCTGCTGGCGGCGGCCGTTTCGGGAGGCGAACTCGCAAGAAAGGCGGCCACCCTTCCCGAAGCCGGCCAGCCCTTTGCCCACATCGTTCCGGCCCGTCCCGTTCCGGGCTCCACCTGCCACATGGCTTACCCCATAGGCGCCGTCTCCCGCATGAAGGCCCTGGGAATTTCGGGCGATGTCCTCACCTACTCCCTCTGGGGAGGATACGTTTCATGGGAGATGTACCCGCGCGTCAAAAGCGCCGTGGACGGCCGCATCTTCGAGGAGGAAACCCGGGACGTGTTCGACGACTACGTGCGCTTCTACTACGGTCTGCGGGGATGGCGACGCTTCCTGGAACGATTTCCGCCGGATTACATCTTAGTCCACGCAGGAAGCCTCGCCGACCTCAACGTGGCGGGCCTCCGCTCATGGCGCGAGATATACAGGGACGAGCTTTCGGCCCTTTACGAAAAGAAAAACGGGTAAGGATGGCGCCGCAGGCTTCCGGGGAGACTACGTCCCCCCGGACCCCCGATAATGGCTACGCGTTGCTGCGCAACGCGTAGCGAGTATTTGGAGGGCTTCGCATTCAATCGCCCGACGCCCGCGGGCTTGGTAAACGTGGACTCCGTGCAGATCGGGCAAGGCCAGGGTGCTTCACTTTTGACGCTTGAATGCGGCTTGGTATAAAATATCTTTTAATTCAATTGGTTATACATCAGCCACAGAAGCTCACCTTCCCGAAGGGGCAGGCGGAAAAATCCCAGCCCACCACTCCCCCCTTCACGGTGCGCGCCCCGCACTCCAGGGAGCCGTCGCAGTCCGTCAGCACCTTGCGCCCTTCCCTTCCAGCGAAGGCCTTGCCGTAGCCAAGGGTAAGGCGGACCTCCCGGCCGACCCTCACGCACGGGACGTACTTGTAGGCCACCATCCGGAGCGGAATCCTTTCGGGCTCTCCCATTTTTTCCTCCCGCGGCCTGAATTTCCCTACTTGACTATTTTAAGAATCATTCCCATTTTTGTCAACGAGAGCGGCATAGACGCCGTTTGCGAAATCGGACCCCTGTCTAAGGAGACTCGTCATGACGGAGCTTTTGCTTGTGGGCGGCTTTTTCGCCGCCTACCTTTTCCTTCAGCTCTACCTACTGCCCAAGCTTGGGGTTTCCACCTGAATGCGGGACGCCTGCCGGTCGGCGGGCGACAAAAAAAACCTCGAAATCGGAGACCTGCGCCGTAAGGAACCGCCCCCGGAGGCGTAAGCATCGAGCCTTGCGGGGGGAGGGGAAACCCTTTTGAAAAAAGGGTTTCCCCTCC
>JAKAGN010000154.1 GCA_021815525.1 Deltaproteobacteria bacterium | reverse complement strand
GACGCACACCGACTGGCCCCCGGGGGTGTGGCCGGGCGTGAGGATCACCGAGACGCCGTCGAAAAGCTCGCAGTCGCCGTCGATCTCGGTTACGTTCACCCCGTCCAGCACGTCGGGGTAGTAGCGGTGGTCCAGGGGATGCGGCGCGCGGAAGAAGTCCATCTCCCTTTTCTGGACCAGGACCGCGGCGTTCTCGCACAGCTGGTCGTTTTCGCAGTGGTCGTTGTGGAGATGGGTGTGGATGATGAGATCGATCTTATCCGGCGCAAGGCCCTGGGTTGCGAGCGCCTCCTCGAAGGGGAGGATGTCTAAGCCGTAGGTCCTGCCCACCTCCTCCGGCACCACGAAGTCCGAAAGGCCCGTGTCCACGATGATGTTCCGGTCCCCGCCCCTTATCACGAAGACGTAGATGGGTATCCAGATGCGCCGGCCGTAGTCCTTGAGATAGGTCATGATCCCCTGGTCGGTCTCGTTGGCGCCCACCACGAGGGGATGGATCGTATACTCCCTCAAGGCGTTCCCCTTTCCGGAAGGATTTTCACGATCCTGCGGCCGGTCTCGTTGGCCTCCACCGCCAGCCGCCCCTCGGCGAAGAGCCTCATGCACTCGGGGTAAAGCTCCCACTCCAGCGCCAGGCCCTTTTTCTTCACGCTTTCAAGGTCGTCCGCGGGCAGTATGGGAAAGGCCCGCTGGCCGATGATGGGGCCCGAGTCCTCGCCGTAGTCCACGAAATGGACAGTGCATCCGCCCACCTTGCATCCGTGGCGGAAGGTGTCGCCGTAGCCGTCGGTGCCCGGGAAGGCCGGTAGGATGGCCGGATGGATGTTCATGATGCGTGGGCGGAAGGGATCGGGGCTCACGCGGTCCATGAGGTAGGGGCTAAGGAGCCGCATGAAGCCCGCCAGCACCAGGAGATCGAAGGGCCAGGGGCTCATGGCTTCCAGGAGAGCCGCCTCGCAGGCCGCCCTGGAGGCCAGGAAGCGCGCGGCCCCGGAGCCCTTGGCTATGCCCTGCCGGGCAAGGGCCTGGTCCTGGTCCCAGTCCGGGGGCGCGGGGTGGGAGGCCGGGTCGCGCCTGCGCTCCGCGAGGATCCGGCCGTAGTCCGTGACGAAGGTGGGGATCCCGGCGTTTTTGGCGCGGGTGAGGCCGTGGGCTTCGGGGTTATCCGAGCCCACGAAGACCACCCGGCCCGGAATGCGGCCGCCGGCGCAGGCGTCGAGAACCGCCTGGAGGTTGGTCCCGCCGCCGGACACCAGGGCGCCGATCCTGAGGGGGTTTTCCTTCATGTATCGAATCCGTCCCGAAGGATCGGGTTTTTTGTCGGGCACGGTGATTCTCTTCTCCTCATCCCGCCAGGTTTCCGGCCGCGAAGTCCCAGTTTGCGAGGTGGTCCAGCCACGCCGCGGCGTAGTCCGCACGGCGGTCCTGGTAATCCAGGTAGTAGGCGTGCTCCCACACGTCGAGGCACAGGAGGGGCCTTGCGGTGGTGGTGAGCGGCGTGTCTGCGTTTCCGGTTTTCACCACCGCGAGCTTTCCGGCGTCCTCAACGAGCCAGGCCCAGCCGCTTCCGAACTGGGACACGGCGGCCTCCAGGAAGGCCTTGCGGAACGCGTCGTAGGCCCCGAAGGACTTTGCCAGGAGATCCTTCATCCGTCCGGCCGGAGCGCCGCCGCCGCCGGGCTTCATGGACCTCCAGTAGAAGTCGTGGTTATAGACCTGGGCCGCGTTGTTGAAAAGGGCCTTTCTTTCGGTGTCGGCCGCCGCCTTGCGCACCAGGGGGACCAGGTCCAGGCCCTCGTAAGGGGTCCCGGCCGCGAGCGCGCGGGTGTTTTCCACGTACTTCTTGTGGTGGCGGTCGTGGTGGAACCCTATGGTCCGCGCGGAGATGTACGGCTCCAGGGCGTTTTGCGCGTACGGGAGCGCCGGCAGGGCCGGGCCGCCCCCGGCCTCCCCGCTCCCGCCGCTTTTCCCGCATCCGGAAAGAAGGGGACCGCCGGCCGTGGCCAGGATAACGGCCCCGGCCGCGGCCTTGAGGAAGGTCCGGCGTGATGCGTCATCGGGTTTTTCGCTCATCGTCCGCCTCCTTTTTGGATGGTTTCACCTTGCGGGCGGGGGGCCGCTCGGCGCCTTCGTGGCCGGTATCGCGGCCTTGCGGACGGCCGGGAAGTAGAGGTCGCCCTGCACCTCAACCCGGAGCGACCGGCACACGGGGCTGTCGGTGTCGAGGTAAATGGAGCCGAAGTAGCCGCCCTTGGACGGCCACACGTTTTCCACGGTAAGGGTCCAGCCCGTGGGGGTCTTTTCCAGCCGGTGCTTGAACTTGTCGGTGTTGAGTGGCTCCTGCCGGGTGCCCGTGATCTTTATGGGATACTTGGGGTTGGGCACTATGGTGACCTTCTGCACCATCCGTTCCCCGGCCGGGCCGCTGAAGCGCACCAGCCGAGGGCTGACGGTGGCGCAGGTGTCCACCTGGCCCTCCATGAAGAGGACCACGTCCCTGTGGGCCGGGTCGTTGGTCTTTACGTCCGCCGTCTTGGAAAGCCGCATTCCGCCGTGACCGGTCGTGTCCACCGTGAGAGTGATCGTTCCCTCGCCGCCGGGAGGGATGCTCCTCGAATACGAGGAGGCGGTGCAGCCTCAGGTGGGTTTGACCTGCTCGATGATGAGCTCGGCCGTGCCCTTGTTGCGGACTGTGTAAGTATGTTTGACCTTGTCGCCTTCAACGGCCGTCTGCCAGGTGAACTTGGTCTCGCCGAACACGGCCACGGGAACCCCCGGCGACGCGCCGGCCCTGGCCGTCTCCTGCGAGGGCGCCACGGAAAGGAAGGCGACGAGCGCCGCGAAGACTATTACGCCTCCGCCGATGTAAAGCCGTTTTTTCATGGTTGTTTCCTTTTGAGGAGGGATAAAAGCACACACCGCATAAAAATAAGAAAGGAAGCCCCATATTGTCAAGACGCCCCCACAGGGGCGCGGGCCTTCAAATCGAAACCCGGCGGTCAAGGCCGGTTTTCGTATCGAAAAGGGCGAAGCCCGGAGGCTCGTCCTTGCCCATGACGTCGCCGGGGTTTAAGAGCAGGCCCGCGCCCGTCCGCTCGGCCGCGTACTGGTGCGTGTGGCCGTAGCACACGAGCCCGTGCCGGCTCGAGGACGCGAGCCCCAGGGCGGTCTCATGGTAGTGGGTGAAGGCGGCGGAAAAGCCGCCCTCCTCTATCCTGCCCCAGTGCCCGTGAAAGGTGATCCGGGTGAACTTGGTGAGGGAGAGCTTGGTCAGGAGATGCCGGTCCCCGTCGTTGTTTCCGAAAACGGCGTGGACGGGTATCCCGGCCGCGCTGAGGATGGGCAGCATGAAGGGCGCCACCAGGTCCCCGCAGTGGATGATGAGGGAGGCGCCTTCCCTGACCGCCGTCTCCACCGCCCTTCTGGTGTTCTCCACGTGGTCGTGGCTGTCGCTCATGACGGCTATTATCACGGGGCCTCTCCTTTCGCGGGCTGTGCGGCCGGTTTTTCGGGCTGCGCTGGCTGTTCCGGGGCCGTTGCCGGCTTCTGCGGGGGCTGCGCCGCCGGGGCCTGGGCCTCCACCTGGAAGGAGGGCAGGGCGAGTATCACGGCCGCCTTGTCGGGGGCCAGGTACTCGGCCGCCACCTTGTTCACGTCGTCCACCGTTATGGAGGAGTAGTCGGAGAGGATGGTGCGGCACCAGTCCAGCTGCTCCGGGTGGGCGGTGGAGCCGGAAAGCACCGTGCCCAGCCAGTAGGTGTTGGTGCGCAGAACCTCCTTCACGTTGGTGACGGAGGGCGCCACGGCGCGCGTGAGTTCGTCGGGCGTAACGCCCTTGGATGCCAGGTCGCGCGCAATGGCGTTCACCTCATCCACCACCTTCCGCGCCAGCGGCGCGTCCACGGTGACAAGGGCCCCCAGGTAGCCGTAGCCCTTGTAGGCGCGGCTTCCCATGTTCCAGGCGTCGGGGGAGTAGGTGACCCCCATCTTCTCCCTTATCCTGGTCCGGATGCGGTCCGCGAAGACGTCCGCCAGGACCGCGAGCCTGCGGGTGCGGCGGATGTCCCACACGTCCGCCGTGGGGTAGGCCACCATCACGAGGCCGGTTCCTATCTTGGTCTCCACGGTGACGGCGTGCTCCCCGCCCCGGGGAAAGGCGAGGCCGCGGTCCCGGGGGGGCGTCGAAAGCCCCGCCCTGGGCGGAAGCGAGCCGAAGTAGCGGCGGACGAGCGCGATCACGGTTTCAGGATCGAAGTCCCCCACCACGGAAAGCTCCAGGGGCTCCTTGGACAGGGCCGGCGTGAGCCAGTCCGAGACGTCCGACAGGGTTAGCTTCATGAAGTCCGCCGGGGCCGGCAGCCCGAAGCGGTTGTCCCCCGAGGCCAGGAACCGCAGGCCCGAGAGCTGTAGCACCCCTTCGGTCTCATGGGAGAGCGCGGCATAGCCCTGGGCGAAGCGCTCCCGCGCCTTCTCGTAGGCGTCCCTGCGGAAGGCCGGGGCCAGAAGCCTCGCGTAGAGAAGCTGGAAGGCCGAGGGAAGGTCCTTGGGGACCGAGGAGCCGGAAAGCGAGAAGCTGTCCTCGCCGATTCCGAAGCCCACCCCGATGTTCTTTCCGGCCAGGGCCTCGTTCAGGGCCTCCAGGGTCAAGGGCCCCACGCCGGAGTCGTTAATTACCGCAGGCGCCAGCGAGGCCAGGCCCGGCTTGTCCTTGGGGCAGTCGGCCCGGCCGCCGCCGAATCGCAGCGTAAAGAGTATCTCGCCCTTCTTGAAATCCGTGGGCTTCAGGTTGACCCGCACGCCGTTCCGCAAGACCAGGCGCGTCACGCCGATGTCCGCGAGAAGCTCGCGCTTTTCCACGCAGTCCGAGTCCGGCGGGTCCGGCAGGAAGGGAAAGACCGCGGCGGCCTCCTTTTTGGGCGGGCCGATCCGTCTTTTCTTCGCGGCGAGGTAGGCGGCGCGGAGATCCTTCTTTCCGCCCGGGAGCACCGCGTTTCCGGTGAGCTGGACCATGCGGTTATTGGGCGACCAGGAGCGCTTCAGGGCCTCCCAGAGCATTTTAGGGGTCGCGGCCGCCACAACGGGCCCGTAGAGGCGCAGGTCGTCCTTGGGCGACGTGAAAACCTTGTCGTCGTTCAGCTGCCCTATGATCTCGCCGGCCAGCGCCGTGGAGTCGCGGGTGGGGGCTTTCAGGACCCGGGCGTCGAGGGCCGCGGCCCAGTCCTTCTTCACCCGCTCCACCTCATCCGCCGAGAAGCCGTACAAAAGGGCCCGCCGCAGCGTTTCGTCCATGAGGAGGAGCGACTTCTTCCAGTTTTCGGGGCTCGTCTTGGCCGTGATGTTGGTGAAGGAGATGGTCTTCAAGAATATCCCGGAGGTCATGTAGGCCGCCGTGAAGGGGCAGTCGGCGGACTCCTTCATGCGGTCGAGCCGGTTCTGCACGACGGCGTTGGCCATGTCGCGGTACATGTACTCGGTTTCGAGAGCCAGGCTGTCGGGCCGCTCGGGTATCTGCTGAACGGTCTCGATGACGGCCTCGGTGTTTCCGGCCTCTTTTTCGTGGTGGTAGAAAAAGTGGTCGCCCCTGTGGGAGACCCGGCCCGGAAAGGGGTCGGGGGCCCTCGGCGCGCGCGGGGCAAGCCCCGAGAATATTCTTTTCACCAGCACCGCCGCGGTCTCGGGCTCGAAGTCCCCCACCGCCACCAGCACCATTTTTTCGGGCCGGTACCACCTGTCGTAGAAGCCCGTCAGAAGCGGCTTGTCAGCCCTCTTTATGACCTCCTCCTTTCCTATGGGCATCCGGGTCGAGGCCAGGGTGCCGGGAAGGAGGAAGTTCATGGTGGCCAGGAAGGTGCGGTAGGATACCGAGTCGCGCTCCTTTTTTTCCGCAAGTATCACGCCCCGCTCCCGGTTGATCTCGGACGGCAGGAGAAGCGCGCCGGCGGCGTAGTCCGCTATCACGGTGAAGCCGTCGGTCAGGTGCTTTTCGGTTCCGTCCGGCAGGATCACGTTGTAGACGGTCTCGTCGAAGCCGGTGTGGGCGTTCACGTCCGGGCCGTAGGCCATGCCTATGGACTGGAAGTAGCGGATCATCTCGTCGGGGGCGTAGTGGTTGGTGCCGTTGAACATCATGTGCTCCAGGTAATGCGCCACCCCCTGCTGGCGGTCGGTCTCGTAGAGGGACCCGGCCTGGACGTCCAGGAAGACCGCCACCCGCTCCTTGGGCTCGGTGTTGCGCATGAGGACGTAGCGGAAGCCGTTTGGCAGCACGCCGTAGATCACGGCCGGGTCGGCGGGAAGGTCGCTTTGAAGCTGGGGCCAAATGGGTTTCACCGCCGCGGGGCCGGCGGGCGGCAAGACCCGCGGCCTTGCCTTGGCGGCGGCCGCCTTGCCGGTCCGGGGCCTTGCCGCGCCCTTTGCCCACGCGGGCCCTGAGCCAAGGAGCTGACCCACGAAGAAAAAGAGCGAAAGAACCAAGGCGAGGCGGAAGACTAAGCCTAGGACGGGACGGGTCTTCATGGTGGATCAGGCCTTTCTTTGGGCGAGCAGCGCGGCCACGGTGGGAAAGCGGGCGATGTCCGTGTGCGGGTAGAACTTGGCGGCGGAGAAGCGGTTCATGAACTCCTGGTTCACGTTAAGCTCTATGTACG
>JAKAGN010000153.1 GCA_021815525.1 Deltaproteobacteria bacterium | reverse complement strand
CTTGAGAGGAGAAACTGGGTGGCGCTCCTTATGCCCATCATGGCCCGGTTTTCCAGCGAAAGCGGAATGAGGGGCTTGGGGGCCTTACCCGCGGCGGCGGGGGCCTTGGGCGCGGCGGCGGGCTTCTGCCTGGCCCAGACCACCGGCGAAAGGACGAGGGCGGCGACGACGAGGGCCGCCAGGATGCTTCTCTTCTTCATCACGATTTCCTCCGGATGACGAGTTCGTAGTCCTGATCCGCGGCGAGGCCCTTGGCGGCCGTGTTCATCTCGTAGCCGTAGTCGCCGCGGTAGGGATTTTTATGGGTGGAAAAGAGGTTCACCACGGCGGAAAGATCCGGCCAGAGGCCGATGAAGCTCCTTTCCTGGTCCGCGCTGTAGGCGCTTTGCTTTATGAAGCGGCCGCCGGTGAAAACGAATATAAGCTCGCCCGCGCCCTTTTCCCGGTCCCGGACTACGCTTGCAAGGGGCGCGGGTTTTCCGCCCTTCAAAAGCTCGATGGAAAGAAGGCTCGCGGCGTGGCCCTTCTGAATCTCCTCTTTCCCCTTGGGGCTTTCGAGGAGCTTCATGAAGGCGTCGTAGGGCAGCGGCTCGCAGCCTATGAGGGTAAGCGCGAAGTAAAGCTCGGAGGGCAGGTTATCGGCCACCTTGAAGGCCGATTCGTAGGCCTTGCCCTTGTCGCCCACAAGGAGATACTCCAAGATGCCCTTCTGGAGGGCGGTCTTGACGGAAATCCTTATCTCCTTGGTTTTCTTGTTGATGCTGATGTTTTTCATGGCGATCACGTCGCCGTCGGCCTTTTTCGCGGCCGGGGCCTTGGCGGGCGCGGGCTTGGACTGCTTGGCCCAAAGGCCGGTGGCGGCCACGGCCAGAACCAGGACCGCCACCGCGATAAGCGTTCCCGCGCTTTTGAATCCCTTGGTGCTTTTCATGGACGATTCCTCCTCGACAAGGGGGGGCGAAGCTCATTCCTGCATCCGGGGTTAGCCAAGTACCCATACCATGAAACAGGCCCGGCGGCAAGGCCATGTTGCGTTCATATGGCGCGCGGCCGGCCGGCTCTCCGCTAAAAATACTGCTTGATCTCGACGTAGAACTGGGAGGGAAAGGTTCCGAACTCGCTTTGGATCACCGGAAGGCCCATGACGAGGACGGGCCGGGGCCCGAAGTTGAGGCTTGCGCCGAACACGGCCTCGGCGTTGTCGGAGAGGCTCACGGTGAGCGATGGCGAGATGTTGGTGGAAATGCCGCGCGAAAGGCTCTGCATCACCGCCACCCGGCCGGTGGCAAGGGGAGAGACGTCGTAGGAGACCGTGAAGCCCAGCATGTGGTTCGAGAGCTGGAGAAGGGCCTGGGCCTGGTAGCGGGCAAGCGCCGCGTTCCAGTCCCCCTCGCTCGATGCGCCGCCCGAGTCGTAGAGGTACTCCAGCTCGATGTCGAGGCTGTTTTCAAAGCGGCGCCCCATGCCCAGGACCCCCGTCACGCGGTCCGCGTAGAGGCTCCCGGAAAGCGGCCAGGGCAGGGATGCGCTGTCGCCGTCCACGAAGAAGTACGCCGCCTCGAAGCGCACCGCCAGCGGCCCCAGCTCGCCGGTGGCCCCGCCGCCCAGCAGGCCGCCTCCGTAAACCTTGCCTCCCATGAGGACCATGTCGAAGCCGGAAAGCGTGGCGTAGAGCCGCCCTATCAGCGCCGAGCCGTACCAGTCGGCGTCGGTGGCCGGTTTCGTTTCGTAGCTCCCGTCCGCAAGCGTTCTCCTGCCCAAGGCGGCCACCAGGGTCGCGCCCGAGAAGCGGGAAAAGGGGACCTCGAGCCGCAGCGCGTCCACGCCGGGCTTGTAGTCCCGGTCGAACTGGCGCGAATCGAAGGGGTAGAATACGTCCAGGGGGTTCCAGAACCAGGCCTTGCCGAAGGTGACGGCCTGGCGGCCGGCCGTTAGGTCGAAGGAGCCGAAGGCCGCCTTCACGTTGGCCCGGTCGAGCCAAAGCGAGCTTTGGTTGTGGTCGTTTCCGCCGATGTCCCGGGTTTCGTCGCCGATCCGGTAGTGGGGCTTTACGGCGCCCTGCGCGAAAAAGCCGCCCCCGGCCGTGGAAAAGTAATCGTAGGCCGTAACGAGGTGCAGCTCGTAGGAGAGGCGCTCCGAGGGCCTTCCTGCGGCCGCGAGCCGCGCGATTGCGGAAGCCCGCGTGTCGTCGTCCCCGCTCCACCCGAAAAAGGCCGGAAAATCGTAGGGATCGGCGTAGAGGAATATGCCCCTCACGGATCCCGAAAGCCCGAAGGCCTTGTCGGAATCGCCGAGAAAGGCCCGCGCCCCGGGCCCCGGAAAAAGGCCCGCCAGGACGATGACGGCAAGAACGAAAAGGAAGCGTCGCTTCATTTCATTTTTCCAAATGGCCCGGGGATGGAGAGCCTGTGCCACCGCCCATCTTCGGCGTATCACTCGTTGACCGGTGAAATGCGAAGCCCTCCACATACTCGCGGAGCGTTGCGCAGCAACGCGAAGCGCACATCGGGGGTCCGGGGGCGGTTTGCGCCCCCGGCCGCCGGAGGCATGCTTTATTTTTCGCTGTCCGACTCGACAAGCCCGTCCTTCAGGACGATGAGCCTCCGGGCCTTGGCCATAACCGCCGGGTCGTGGGTTGAAAAAAGGAACGTCGCGCCCTTTTCGTTCAGCCGCCGCATCAGCGCGATCAGGGAGTCGCCGGTCCTGGAGTCCACGTTGGCGGTGGGCTCGTCGGCCAGGATCAGGGCGGGCTCCGCCGCTATGGCCCGCGCGATGGCCACCCGCTGCTGCTGGCCGCCGGAAAGCTCGCGGGGGTAGCGGTTCTCGAGGCCCGAAAGCCCCACCTCCGCCAAAACCGCCAGCACCTTCTCCCGGCGCCTGGCCGCGGGCGCGCCCTGCAGCATCAGCACGTACTCGGCGTTCTCCAGGGCCGTCATGACGGGGATTAAGTTGTATCCCTGGAAGATGAAGCCTATGCGGTCGCGCCGCAGGCGCGAGAGATCGGCGTCGGAAAGGGACGCAAGCTCCCGGCCCTCGATGGAGACGCTTCCCGAGGTGGGCCGGTCCAGGCCCCCTATGATGTTTAGAAGCGTGCTCTTGCCGGAGCCCGAGGGCCCGGCCATGACGGCGAAATCACCCGGCTCAAGGCGGAGGGATACGCCGCTTAGGGCCGCCGTCACCACGTGGTCCTGGCCGTAGTTCTTGACGACGTTCGATACCGTTACGATGGCGTCCAAGTCATTCCTTTTTTTTCAGCGAAGTACGTCCGCGATGGAAAATTTAACGGCCCGGCGCATGGGAATCACGCTCACGACCAATATGGCCGCGAACACCAGGATGGAGGGCACGAGGAGTATGCCCGGCGTCACCTTGCTGTAGATGCGGGTGGAAAGCGCGAAGCCCGAGATGGAGATGCCCTCCTTGACGAACCAGGCGAGATCGATCCCCACCACGTTGAAGACGAGCGCCACGACGCCCCCCAGGACGATCCCCGCGGCGCAGCCCAGGGCCCCCAGGAAGGCCGACTCGAAGAAGATGAGGGATGCGATCTGGGAGGGCTTGGTGCCCAGGGCCATCAGGACCGCGAACTCGCGCCTGCGCTCCAGGACCGACATCAGCATGGTGTTGAAGATGGTGAAAAGCACGAGAAAAAGGAGAATGGCCTGGAATATCCAGTTGGAGCTTTTGTCCATGCGGATGTAGGAGGCAACCTCCGGCATCACCTCCTGCCAGGCCCGCGCCGCCACGCGCCCCGCGGGAAAATGCCCGGAAAGCCTTTTCAAGACCCTTTTCTGGAAATCGGCCTTACGGAGGATCACCCCCAGCTGGGTCACCGAGTCCTCGGGCATCCTGAAGAGGTTCCGGGCGAAGCCGATGGGCACCTGCACCAGGTAGGTGTCGATCTCGTCCGAGCCGGTGTCGTAGATACCCTTCACCCGGCACAGCTCCTCCACCAGGTTTCCGCCCACGTCGTTGGTGGCGATCACGAGCTTCTTGCCCACCCCGAGGTTGAGCTTTAAGGCGAGCTTCTTTCCCACCACGCACCAGGGGCCGTCGTTGTCGGCCAGGTACTTGCCCTGGGAAAGGTTTTTCACCAGGGGCGAGGACGCGGCCTCCGCCGAGGGGAGCACCCCCACCACCGCCACCCCCAGGCTCCCGGCCCCGCTCTTGGCCATGCCCTGGCCCAGGACGATGGGCTTCACCCGCTCCACCTCGGGCCATTGGGAAAGCTCCTCGATGATTTTCGACGAGCCCGGCACGAAAAGGTCCACGGCCGGGGCGTCGCGGTAGCCGGGGTGCTCCAGGGTCACGTGCCCGGCCTGGAGGCGCACCGCCTGGTTGATGAGCCTGGCGTACACCCCGGCCCCCCAGGAGATGAAAAATATCGCCAGCGCCAGCCCGAAGGCCATTGAAAACATGGTGATGAGCGTGCGCCGCCGGTTTCTCCAGATGTTGCGGAAGGCGAGGCGTATCAGCATAATGGCCTTGATTCAAATGGTTTGATCCGGCGCCGCAAAAAAGCCGCTTTCACCGCGTGCCTTTATTTCGGGTAAAGGCTTGAGATGTAGTCGTCGGCCGCGTAATCATTGCCCCCCGTCTGCCACAGACTGAGCACCTTTTCCGCGATCTCGCGCTTCTCGGCCGCCGATGACTGGCGGCTCTCGAAGATGAGTGATAGCTCACGAGCCCTGGCCAGGGCCGAATGAAACCTGTAATGGGGCGAATAGCGAATGTTCGGCCCGAAGGTGTTGACCCGATGCCAGGGCTCGATGGGCGCGGCGTTCACGCTCTTTCCCCCAAGAGCCAGCGAAATCGGCGTGTCCTTTACCTTTGTATAAACGGGCATAAAAAGAATCATTCTGATCTCGCGGGCCTGGCCCGTCTTGATATTGATGTCCTCGTGGAGGCACCACAGCTCCGACCAGGGATTGATAAAAAACACATAGAAGCAACAAGCCGCCAGCACCACGAGGATCACGCCTATGGCTGATCTCTGCTTCATTCTCCGGTTTCCTCATCCGCGCCTTCAATCCCGGGCCGTCGATGAATCAATTCCCCGTAAGCCTACCCTCGAAATCGGCTCTGCATCGAGCCCGGCTAAAAACGATGAAGGGCAAGGCGCGCGAGACGGGCGCGAAGGAGCGTACTCCCACCCCAAGAAATCTTCGATTTCTTGGGGACCCCTGGGTATTTACGTGACCGAGCCGCGCGTCGATGCGCAACACCGCCCTTCGCGTTTTTGGACGGGCGCAATTAAGTCCTTCCTTTTTTGACCTGCTCTTTTAGCTGCTCGCTGATGGCCGCGAAGAGGTCCTTCTTGCGGCCCGCCTCTCCCTTTGCGAGGCTTTCGATGCGGCTTAAAGCTGCTTTTTTTTCGGCCGCGAACTTTTCGAGATCCTTTTCCATGCCCGCCGCCTGCCTCTCCCGGGGCAGGTCCTCCATGGGCCTCGGGTCCGCCACGAAGATGCGGTCCCCCACGGCGGAGCTGACGGTCTCCAATACCCCCATCTTCACGAGGCCGTTTACGGTGTGATGTACGTCCTCCACGTTCTGGGCAAGCTCTCGGGCTATGTCCTCGGCCGTGGGCGGGGCGCCGTTTCTGTGGAGGAGGATCCGCGCCGCGGCCGCCGTCAGGTGGGCCCGGTAGTAGGGTGATTCCTTGTCCATGCAAAGTTGGTCCTTTTTTTCGTTCCGGGGCGGTTTTTGCCGCCCCACGGTTGACACGGAGGCCCGGTGCGGGTACTTTTCGGACGAACGATATTATTATACCCCAAAACCGGCCCGAACGCAAAGAGCCCGGCCCGGGTCGCGCCGCTTCCCACCCCCCAAGGAGAGAGAGCCATGAAGAAGATCGCCGATGTGAAAGCCCGCCAGATCCTGGATTCCCGGGGAAACCCCACCGTGGAGGTGGACGTCGTTCTCGACTGCGGCGCTCTGGGGCGCGCCGCGGTTCCGAGCGGCGCCTCCACCGGGGCCAACGAGGCCCTGGAGCTTAGGGACAAGGACCCCTCCCGCTACGGCGGAAAGAGCGTGGAGAAGGCCGTGGCCAACGTCGTCCAGTTCATCGCGCCCCGCGTTACGGGCATGGCGGCCACCGACCAGAACGCCGTCGACATGGCCATGCTGGACGAGGACGGCACCGAGAACAAGAGCCGCCTGGGCGCCAACGCCATCCTGGGGGTCTCCATGGCCTGCGCCCGCGCCGCAGCCGCGTCCTACGGAATGCCCCTCTACAGATACCTCGGGGGCGCGGCCGGAAACGTGCTGCCGCTACCCATGATGAACATCATAAACGGCGGGGCCCACGCCGCCAACAACCTCTCCATCCAGGAGTTCATGATCCTCCCCGTGGGGGCCTGCGAGATGGACGAGGCCGTACGCATGGGGGCCGAGGTCTTCCACAAGCTGGCCGCCCTCCTCAAAAAGGAAGGCAAAAGCACCGCGGTGGGCGACGAGGGCGGCTTCGCCCCCACGCTGGAATCCAACAAGGCCGCCCTAAAGCTCATCGTGAAGGCCATCAAGAAGGCTGGCTACGAGCCCGGCAAGGACGTGGCCCTGGGCCTGGACGCCGCCGCCAGCGAGTTCTACGAGAACGGCTCCTACCTGCTCCGGGCCGAGAACCGCAGCCTCTCCCCCACCCAGCTTGTGGCCTAC
>JAKAGN010000152.1 GCA_021815525.1 Deltaproteobacteria bacterium | reverse complement strand
TCTGTGCTCGGCTTCCCAGGCCTCCGCCATGCGGGAGACGGCGCGCATGTACTCGGGGGAGCGGTCGAGGTAGAAGGCGAGCGCCCGGGAGAAGTTCCGCCCCACTATCCCGTCCAGGAACATGAGGGTTATGTCCTTCTGGTTGGCGAGAAGGTGCTGGGAGACGGCGAACAGGCGCTTTTCCTCCTCGGGGAGTATCGCTGTCACGGCTTGGAGGGCTATGCGGGCGCGAGGCTGGTACATCCAGAAGTAGAGCAGGTCCAGGGCGTGGATGATGAGAAGGCGGCCCAGGGCCCGGGCCTCGGCGTTTTGCTCCAGGTACTTTTGGGGATGGGCGAGGATTTCGGTCAAGCGCCTTCCGGGGAAGAGCATCTCGATTTCCTCGTAGACGCCTCGCATCTTGGCGAGCTTTTTTTCGATGTCGCTTTTTCGCACCGTAAGATTGACGTGGCGGTCGGAGGCGCCCTCGATTATGCCGGCCAGGAAGTCCGATGCGGTCTTGGAGATGATGGCGGCCCATTTCTGGAGGGCGGCCTGGGCGGCTGCGGCTCCCGCGGCGGTCAGTATCCCGGCGAGGGCCTGGTTGATGCCGTAGGCGAGAGGCACCGCCAGGAGGCTGCGGAAAAGGTTGGCGTACACGGCCTGCCTTGGAAAGCCCCTGTAGAGGTTGTGGCCCGCAAGGTAGAGGCCGTTTGCGGTGCCCAGTATGGCGTACAGAAGAACGGGGCTCGTGCTGGTGGTGATTCCGAGGCCCCGGTCCAGGATCACGGTCTTCACCAGAAAATCTAAGAGCGGCACGGAAAAGCCCGTGAAGAAAAGGGAGTCCGCCAGGCGCTCCCAGCTCACCAACTCGTTCCACTTCAGAAGGGGCGAGCGGCGGAACCCGCCGCCCCCCAGGACGGACTGCAGCACCACCCGGACCCCCGTGATGGAAAACCAGATGGGGGCCCCGAGCCATGCCAGCACCCACCAGTCCTTGGTGAGGAAAAAGGTCACGAAGGCCGGGATGAAGCCGATCATGACCTTCACGGCGTAGCGCAGGAGCGTGTTGTGGTAGCGGAGGGCGAGAAGGCCGGGAGACACCTCGGGCTTGGGCGGCGAAATGCTCACGCCGTTTCCGGGCTCGCTGGTCACGCCCCCAAGGGAAACCACGTTGCCGGGGCGCGAAAGCGCGATGGCGCGGTCTTCCACCGCCCATTCCTCGTGCTTGCGGTAAGCGATGCGCGCCAGGAGGGGCGTTTTCCGCAGGAGGGTCAGGATACTCTCCCCCAGGCGGCTCTGGGCCTCGCGGGGCGTGTAAACGTTCCGGTAGAGCGCCCCGATGTGGACCGGAACCGCGGTGCGGGTGGCGCCTTTGTGCCTGGCCGCGGCGAGCCGCGCCGGGAAGGGCAGGGTCTCCTCCACGGCGAAGCCCATGCCAGGGTAGCGCTGCGCGCGGCCCGTGGAGTCGCTCCCTATGCGGGCCTTCAAGCCGTTTTCCGCGTACCAGGAGTTCATGGACACGACGTCGTAGAGCACGGCCGAGAGCTTCTCCAGGCGGTCGGCGCGGTCCTTGTGATCCGAGGCCGAAACCTTGTCCATGACCGAGCGGATGAAGCTTTTAAGCTCAATGGAGTTTCCGGCGTTCACCGTGTCGGCGAGCTTTCCGATGGCCTCGATGTGCCCGGTCTTTTTGGATACGAAATCCTTGAGGTTGAATATCTCGAGCCTGGTCACCGCACCCTCGCACTGGTGGAGAATCTCGAGGACGTCCTCCACCGAAAGGTCCGTGAGGTTCAAGGTGATGCGATGGCCGGTGTGGAGGGCGGTCATCCGGTCGATGACCCCCTTGGGGCCCAGGCGCAGCAGGGCCGGGGCGGCCTTATCGTCCGAAACGGCGTGGGGGTCGGGGATATCGGGGTTTTTCTCGGGCGAGAGGTAGGCTTCGTGGATGTCCTCGGGGTCGAGGCCGTTCCATTCCGCCACCTTGGCCTCGATCCGGGCGCGCTCGTCGGAATCCGCCGTGCGAAAGGCCTCCTGGAGCGCCGGCAGGCCCTCCCCCATCAGCGCCAAGAGCTTTCCGTGGATGAAGGATGCAAGGTGCAGGGTGGATAACTGCCCGGCCCCCACGAAGGCCCCGAACTCGGCGGGGTCGAGGGGAGGCAGGGCGAGCCCGTAGCGCTCCTTGATGGCGGCCGCGTGCCGATTGTTTACGGCGTCGAGGACTTTTAAAACGTAGCCTTCCTGGTAGCGGGAGACCGCCCTTCCCTCATCCATGAGGGCCTTCACGGGCGGGTCCTCCAGGAAGCAGAGGAAGGCCTGGGCGTCGGGAAAGCCTCGGGGCGTCCATATGAGGTGCACGTAGCGGCCCCGGAAGCGCGCCGAGTACTCCACGCCGATGCGCACGTCCACCCCCATGATGCGGGCGGCCTCCATCAGCTCCGCCACGACCCGGGCCTCCACGAAGTTGTAGTAGATGACCCGAAGGCGCCGGATGCCCTTTATCCAGGCGTCCATGATGAGGTGTGTGGGGGTTTTGCGTCCCTTGGTGTAGGCGTCGTGGACGTGGTCGTCGAAGGTGATCTGGTTCCACTCCTCCGGCATTTCGAGAAGATGGTAGCGCTCCAGGTAGCTCCGCACGATGCCGGGTTTTCCCAGGGCCGCCATGCGGAAGTCGTGGGCGAGCCGAAGCGCCTTCTGGTCGTCGCCGTCGCTCCGCACCAACTCCTTCATGATGGAGACCAGGACGCGCGCGGTGTTCCTTGGAAGCGGCCCCATGGCCCCGTCCAGCACCTCGTCCCGGAGCGAGGCCAGCGCCGAGAGGCGGTCCGCCATGCGCCCCACCTCAAGGGAGTTCAAAAGATGGAACACCGCGTAGGCCACCCGGAGGCCCTTGGACTCGGCCAGCTCTTTTATGCCGTGGGGGTGGAGGTGCGGGTAGGTGGCCTTTCGGAGGTCCTCCGGGCGGTTTCCGGTCTCGCGCATCCCGCCGATCATGGAAAGGAGATCGCGGTCGCGGCGATCGAAAAAAATGAGTGATTTAAGGGAGTTCATTGTCCTTAAAACCGCCCCCCGGCCCGGAAACAAGCGTTTCGGGCCCGTTCGGATCGAACATGCCGGATTACTTATTATAACAGAATGGCGAGCGCTTTGCCCGGAAAAACGAGGCCTAACAGCCTGTCGAAAAACGCGATTTTCTGTGTTGCGTTTCAAAGCCAATTTCGGTCACGTACGAAAAGTACGCTCCCTCATTGGCTTTTCACGCGCCTTGAAACTCATCGTTTTTCGACAGGCTTCATTTTCAGCCTTTTTCGCAGGCTGCTAAGGCATCTGCGCGTTCCGCCTTGGCCGGGGGCGGGGGCAGGGCGACCGCAGGGTCGATTTACCGGGGAACGGCCTTGCCATGCCGGGGCGCCTGTGCTATGGCGATTCTACATCAAGCGCTGGAACAAGTCGCTGGAAAAAGACGCTGGATAGTTTGGAAACCCAACAATTGCGAGGTGCCCATGCCCCGGAATCCGGACCCCGAAAAAAGCGGGGAGAACCTCTTCGCCGAATTTTCCGTCCCCACCTACGAGGAGTGGATGGCCGAAGCCGTGGCTACCCTGGACGGCGCGCCCTTTGAAAAGAAGGTGATGACACCGGTCTACGAGGGCTTCGATTTGAAGCCCCTCTACGTTGCGGCGGATACGGAAAAGCTGCCTCAGGTGGGATCCCTCCCGGGCTTTCCGCCATATTTGAGGGGCGCGGACCCGGCGGGGTATCTGGCCCGGCCCTGGATCATAGCCCAGGAGACGGCGGAGCCCGACCCGGCGGAGTTCAACCGCGTGCTGGTCTCGGACTTGACGAAGGGCCAGACGGGCGTGACCGTCGTCTGCGACACGGCGACGCTTGCGGGCAAGGACGCCGAAAGCCCCACCGGGCGCGGCCTTGCCTTCTCCACGGCTGATGACCTCGCGGCGGCCTTCGCGGGCGTCGACCTGGCGCGGGTGCCCGTCATCTGCGAGGCCGGGGCCGCGGGGCTTCCGGTCCTGGCGCTTCTGGCGGCGGCCGCGAAAAAAGCGGGCCGTGAGACCTCGGCCCTTTCGGGCTGCATCGGCTCCGATCCCCTGGGGCTGCTGGTCCAGACGGGCTCGCTTCAGCTTTCCCTCGAAAAAGCCTGCGATTCCATGGCCGCGGCCGCGTCGTGGGCGGCGAAGAACGCGCCAGGGCTTGCGACCGTGGCGGTCTCCGGGCGGCCTTACTCCGAGGCCGGTGGATCCGCCGTGGAGGAGCTGGCTTTCGCGGCCGCCACGGGCTCTGAGTACATGCGGGCCCTCATGGATCGCGGACTTTCCGCCGACGAGGCGGCTGGCAGCTTCCGCTTCTTCTTCGCCCTCGGGCGTAACGCCATAATGGAGATCGCCAAGCTGCGCGCCGCCCGCATGGTGTGGGACCGGATCGCGGAGGCCTTCGGAGCTTTCCCCGAAAGCCGCAGGATGCGCATCCACGGTCGCACCGCAAGCTTCACCAAGACGGTCCGCGACCCCTACGTGAACCTTTTGAGGAACACCATCGAGGCCTTTTCCGGGGCAATGGGCGGCGTGGATTCCATGCACGTGACCTTTTTCGACGAGGCCGTGCGGGCCCCCGGGGAGTTCTCCCGCAGGGTCTCGCGGAACGTCCAGATAGTTCTTCAAGAGGAGTGCCACTTCGTGCGGCCCATCGATCCGCTGGGCGGCTCCTACGCCGTGGAGTCGCTTTCGGACACCGTGGCGCGCCGCGCCTGGGCGCTTTTCCAGGAGGTCGAAAAGCTGGGCGGCATGGCCAAGGCCCTTGCGGCTGGCTTTCCGCAGGAAACGGTGAAGAAGACCGCCGCCAAAAAGGCCGTCAACATAGCCAAGAGAAAAGACGGCATAATAGGCACCAACCTCTACCCTAACCTTGCGGAAACGCCGCTCCCGGCGGCCCCCCTCGATCTCGCGGCTCTGGCCGAGTCCCGGAAAAAGGCGCTCTCCGCCGCGCGCGCCAAGGCCGACGCGGCCTCCGTCAAGGCGGCCCTTGCGGGCGAGGTCTCGGGTGAAAAGGCAATAGCGGCGGCCCTTGCCGGGGCGACGCTAAGCGAAATATCGAAGGCCTTAGGCTTTGGCGCGGGCGCCGCTTCCGCGCCCCAGCTTCCGCCGGGCCGGGCCTCCCGGGACTTCGACGCCCTGCGCCAAGCCATGGACCTCCACCTCGAAAAAACCGGCTCCCGAGCCAAAATTTTCCTCGCCGGCATGGGGCCCGTCCCCCAGCACAAGGCAAGGGCGGATTTCTCCACGGGCTTTTTCGAGACGGGCGGCTTCGAGATGGTCCGCGGCGCGGGCTTCGCCACCGAAGAGGAAGCGGCCGCCGCCTTCGCGGGGTCGGGCGCCAAGATCGTCGTGATCTGCGGAACCGACAAGGCCTACCCCGAGATCGTCCCCAAGCTGGCCAAGCTACTCAAGGATAAGGTCCCGGGCGCCTTCGTGGTCCTCGCGGGAAAACCGGCCGCGGAGCTGGAGGCCTCTTACCGCGCCGCCGGCATGGACGACTACATATTTTTAGGCCTCGACTGCCTTGCCATGAACCGGAAACTCCAGAAGATAAGCGGGGTGAGCCATGAGTAAGTATCCCGACTTTTTAGCCATGCCCTTTTCGCCCGCTCCGGGCGTCTCGGATACCGCCAGGTGGCGCGCGGAGATTGAAAAAGCCGCCGACGCCGCCATCCTGGAGCCCTGGATGACCAACGAGCGCATCGGAATTCAGGCCCTCTACACGAAGGACGACGCGGCCGGCCTCACCCACACCGGCTTTCTGTCCGGCATCCCGCCCTATCTCCGGGGCCCGTACCCCACCATGTACGTGGTGCGGCCCTGGACCGTGCGCCAGTACGCAGGCTTTTCCACGGCGGAGGAGTCGAACGCCTTTTACCGCCGCAACCTCGCGGCCGGGCAGATGGGGCTTTCCATAGCCTTCGATCTGGCCACCCACCGGGGCTACGACTCCGACCACGAGCGCGTCCTTGGCGACGTGGGAAAAGCGGGCGTGGCGGTGGACTCGATACTTGACATGAAGATCCTCTTCGACCGCATTCCCTTGGACAAGATGTCGGTCTCCATGACCATGAACGGCGCGGTGCTGCCGGTCCTGGCCTTCTACATCGTGGCGGCCGAGGAAGAGGGCGTTTCCCACGAGAAGCTCACCGGCACCATCCAGAACGACATCTTGAAAGAGTACATGGTGCGGAACACCTACATCTATCCGCCCGCGCCGTCCATGCGCATCATCGCCGACATCTTCAAGTACACGGCCGCCGAGATGCCCAAGTTCAACAGCATCTCCATTTCTGGCTACCACATGCAGGAGGCCGGAGCCACCGCCGACATCGAGCTTGGCTATACGCTGGCCGACGGCTACGAGTACGTCAAGACCGGCGTGGCGGCCGGCATGAGCGTGGACGCCTTCGCGCCAAGGCTTTCCTTTTTCTGGGGCACGGGCCTCAACCACTTCATGGAGGTGGCCAAGCTCCGCGCCGGGCGGCTCCTGTGGTCCAAGCTCATCAAGCGCTTCGATCCCAAGAACAAAAAGAGCATGGCCCTTCGCACCCACACCCAGACCTCGGGCTGGAGCCTCACCCTCCAGGACCCCTACAACAACGTGGCCCGCACCTGCATGGAGGCGCTTTCCGCCGCCATCGGCCACACCCAGAGCCTC
>JAKAGN010000151.1 GCA_021815525.1 Deltaproteobacteria bacterium | reverse complement strand
CTTTCGCAGCGATGGCTTCACCGCGCTGCCGCCGATGCGCGTGCTCGGCGAGCAGTGGATGCGCGATCCCCTGGGCGCCACCGACGCCGCCAGCGCTGCGGGCTACGTGCTCGCCGCCGAACTGCGCGCCTGCGGCGTGGACCTGAGCTTCACGCCGGTGCTCGACCTGGACTTCGGCACCAGCAGCGTCATCGGCGAGCGCGGCTCGGACCGAGTTGGTCAGCGTCTTGGGCCGCCATTCCGGCACCTTGATCTGGCCGCGCTCGGCGGTGATGCAGGCCATTGCATGCGCCATGACGATGCCGGGGTTGGCGAGCAGGCCGCCCCAGTTGCCCGAGTGGTGGCCACCCTCGCGCAGCGCGAGCTTCAGGTTGAAGTTCATGGTGCCGCGCGTGCCGCCGAACACGGTCGGCCGGCGATGGTCGAGCCGCGGGCCGTCCGAGCCGATCAGCGCGTCGGCCTTGGCCTTGTCCTTGTTGGCCTTGCAGAAGTCGGCGAGGCCGGCCCGGTTTTCGGGGGACCATTCGTCGGGGTTTTTGCGGGCGAGGTCCAGGTCCTGGGCGAAGGGCGCGACGCGGGCGAGCTTTGCGCGGTCCTTTTCGAGGTCCAGGGCCCCCCGTTCGGCCCGGATGGAGAGGGCTTTCAGGAGCCTGGGGAGGCGGGCCGTGGTTTCGGGGTCGAAGGATGAGAGGGTATCCGTGGAAAGGAGGGTGCGGGCCTCGTTTTCGACGGATTCCAGGAAGGCCGAGACGTTCTTCGAGGCGGCGTTCTTGCGTTTCAAGGCCTGGATCGCGGCGGCAAAGTCGGAAACGGCGGAAAGGAGGTCCTTCACGGCCGCCATCTTGCGGTTGGCCGCGGGAAAAAGCTCGCGTTCGGCGGCTTTTGTCCGGGCCTCGAAGTCGGCTTTCTTGCGGACGGGGGAGCTTACCATCTCCTTCAGGAGGCTTTCGTAAACCGCGTCGGACAGGACGGAATGGCCGCCGAAAAGCGCCGCGGCCGGGCGCAGGGCGGGCGGCACCGCGAGCGTGGGGCGGATCTTGGCAAGCTCCTTTTTGAAGCGCAGCGAAAAGAGGGCCGCAAGGCCCCGGGCGTGGGCGCGCCCGGCCTCGTCCCCGCGGGAAAAGAGGCGGACCGAGACGCCGCCGGGCTCGGCCGAAAGAGCCGGAAACGCGAAGAGCCGCTCGGCTCCGGGCCGGGAAAGCTCAACGATTTCAGGCAGGTCCGGGAAGGAGTCGGGGGTCACGCCCTCGCGCTCCCAGGTTTTCCGGGCCTCCCCGAGGAGGATGGCGCCCGCCTTCTCGGTGCGGGAGGAAAGCTCCGCGGCGAGGGCGTCGAGGTCGCGGCCGGAGGCTATGAGGCGGCCGTTGGGGTCCGTCGCCGCCACCCGGGTCATGAGGTGCTCGGGCATGTCCGCGCCGGAAAAGGCCGAGGGCGGGATTTCCAGGCCGAAGAGGTCCCTTAGCGCCCGGGACAGGGCCTGCGGCAGGGGCGTGTCCCGGGGCGCTTCGGCAAGAAGCGTAAAGAGCTTCCGGGCGGTGTCCTTCACCGGCACCAGGCGCTTCCTGTGCTGCTTGGGAAGCCCTTTGAGGAGCACCCCGATCTTTTCCTCCAGAAGCCCCGGCACCACCCAGGAGAGGCCCCGGCCGTCCAGGCTTCCCATGAGCTGGGCTGGAATCCTGACCGTCACGCCGTCCTCGGGCTTTCCCGGCTCGAAGCGGTAGCGCAGGGGAAAATCCATGCCGGAAAGCCGGATATTCCCGGGGAAGAGCGAGAGGGCGTCCGGGTCCGGGCTCTGGGCCGTGACGTCCGCCATGCCCATGCGCAAGAACGCGTCGCCCCGCTTCTCGCGGATTGCGCGCTTGAGGCCCGAGGTGGCGTAAACCCCGTCCAGAAGCTTGCGGTAGAAGTGAAAAACCGCCTCGTCCCCGGCGTAGAGGTCGCGCCGCCGCAGGCGCTCCTCCATGTCCAGGACCTTTTTGACGAGCCTGCGGTTGTGGTCGAGGAAGGGGAAGAAGTCCCGCATGGCCTCCCCCACCAGGGCCTCGCGGACGAACACGTCGCAGGCCTCGGCGGGGTTCACGGGCCCGTAGGGCTTGAGGCGCTTCGGGACCACCGGGAGGCCGTAGAGGGAGGCCTCCTCGTCGGCCACCACGGAGCCGCGCTTGGCGTCGAAGCGGGGGGAGGAGTAGCGGTACTGCAGGAGGTGCCCGGCCAGGGGCTCGATCCACTCGGGCTCGATGACGGCGGCGCTGCGGGCGTAGAGGCGGGAGGTTTCCACCATCTCGGCCGCCACGATCCACTTTCCGCCGCGGTTGAAGAGCGCAGAGCCGGGAAAGAGGAAGACCTCCTTGTTGCGGGAGGCCAGGTAGCGGTTTTTTTCGCGGGCAAGGGCCACGTGGGAGAGGTAGCCGGAGAGAACCGCGCGGTGGAGCGCCCCGTAGAGCTGGCCGTCGACGGGCGCAAGGGCCGCGGCCTCGGGCGAGGGCGCCAGGCCCTCCTCGTGCAGCACCGAGAGTATCTGGGCGTGGACCTCGCCCCACTCCTTCATGTGGCGGAATGAAAGAAAGTTCTCCTTGCAGAACTTGCGCATCCGCCCCGCGCCCCGGCCGCCTGCAAGAAAGGCCTGGAAGCGGTTCCAGAGGTTTGCGACCGTGGAAAAATCCGAGCGGGGATCGGCGAAGGACGCGTGGGCCGCCGCGGCCTCGGCCTCCTTGTCCAGGGGCCTCCGGCGCGGGTCCGGCACCGAGAGGGCCGCGGCGATCACCGCGGCGTGGGCGAGGCAGTCCTCCCGCCGCGCCGTCACCAGTATCCTGGATATGCGGGGGTCCAGGGGAAGCCTCGCCATCACGCGGCCGGTCTCGGTGAGCGCCGGTGCGCCGTCCTTTCCGTACTCTATGGCGCGAAGCTCGGAAAGCACCGCGAAGCCGTCCCGGAGGCTCTTTTCCTGGGGCGGGTCCACGAAGGGGAAGGAGGCCGGGTCCCCCAGGCGGGCCGCCACCATCTTAAGGATGACCTCCGCGAGGTTGGCGCGCCTTATCTCCGGAGGGGTGTAGAGGGGGCGGCCTTCGTAATCGTCCTGGGGGTAGAGGCGTATGCACACGCCGGCCCGCACGCGCCCGGCGCGGCCCTTGCGCTGGTCGGCCGAGGCGCGGGAGACGCGGCGCACCGGCAGGCTCGTGGCGCGGGTCTTGGGCGAGTACCAGGGGATGCGGGCGAGCCCGGAGTCCACCACGTAGCGGATGCCCGGGATGGTGACGGAGGTCTCCGCCACGTTGGTTGCCACGATGATCTTGGGCCCCGGGTGGGGCGCGAAGGCCCGGGCCTGGTCGGAGGCGGAAAGGCGCGCGAAGAGCGGGATCACGGCCGCGCCCGGAAAGCCGCGGCCCGAGACCAGCTCCACGGTCTCCAGCACGTCGCTTTCGGTGGGCATGAATACCAGGACGTCGCCGTCCGGGCGGCCCGCGGCGAAGATCTCGTCCACGGCGGCGGCGGCCCCGGCGACGTGGTCGCCCTCGCCCGCGTCCTCGGCGTCCGAAAGCGGCCGGTAGCGTATCTCCACGGGAAATGTCCGGCCCGAGACCTCCATGACCGGCGCGTTTCCGAAGGCGGCCGAGAACTTTTCCGTGTCGATGGTGGCGGAGGTGACTATGACCTTTAAGTCCCGCCGCGTTTCCAACAGGCGGCGCAGGACCCCCAGCACGAAATCTATGTTGATGCTGCGCTCGTGGGCCTCGTCCACGATCAGGGTGTCGTAGGCGGAAAGGAGCGGGTCGGACTGCAGCTCGGCCAGAAGTATCCCGTCCGTCATGATGCGAACCAGGGGCTCGCCGCCCTCGCGCTTGGCGAAGCGCACCCGGTAACCCACGGATTTTCCGGGCTCCTCACCAAGCTCGAAGGCTATCCTCTGGGCCACGGTGACGGCCGCGATGCGCCGGGGCTGGGTGCAGCCTATGATCCCGGCGCGGCCCCGGCCGGCCTCCAGGCACATCTTGGGAAGCTGGGTGGTCTTGCCGGAGCCGGTCTCGCCCGTAACCACCACCACGGGCTTCTCCCGGATGGCGGCCACGATGGCCTCGCGCCTGGCGGAAATGGGCAGGTTTTCGGGGTAGGAAAGCTTCGGGACGGCGCGCTCCCTCTGCCGGGCGCGGCGGATGGATGCGTTGATCCGGGCTTCGAGGCGGCCCAGGCGGCGGGCGGCTTCCTCGGGCGGAAGGGCTGCGGGCGCAAGGCGCGCCAGCTCGCGCTCTCCGAGGATGGCGTCGCGGACCATGGCGAGACAAAGGCGTCCGCGCAGAAGCTCCGCGCGCTTTTCAAACGTAAGCGTCAAGTCAGGCGCTACTTCAAGGGGTTGTCGACGGGCTCGGTGTAGAACACGTAGCCGATGCCGGCCGTGAAGCGGATGAACTCGGCGTTGAAGAGGTCGGCATGGTCCTCCATCAGGGAGCCCGGCACGGAGGCCTTGTCGGGAAGCTCGAAGTAGTAGGAGATGGGAAAGCCGGCGTAGATCCTAAGGCGCTCCATGTCCGTGGAGTTGCCGGCCGCGTCGTAGACGAAGTAGTCGCCCTTCTTTTCCATGGTCCTGGGCCGGTACTCGGAGACCTGGGAGCGCAGGACCAGCTCGCCCTCGCCCACGTTCTTGACGAGGGTGTCGTGAACGAAGAACACGCCGGCCTTGGTGTAGCCGAAAAGGGGCGGGCCCTTGGGCACCGGCGTCTTCAGCTCCTCCTTACCGCAGGCGGCCGCCGAAAGCGCCAGGGCGAGGAGCGAGGCAACAATCACGAGCTTCTTCATGGGGCGTCTCCTCGCGCGGCCCGCGCGGGCCACGGCGTCAATGGATGAAGCGGTTGTCCACGGGGTGCGTGGCGAAGACCGGAATTCCATTGTCATTGATAACGTCCGAGTCGCCTATCCAGTTGGTGAGGCCCATTATGTCCCGGGGAATCTGGACGTTGGTGCCCACCACGAAAAAGTAGCGGATGGCCACCCCCGAGTCGTTGTAGCGCGTGAAATCCGTGCTGTCCCGGCTGGAGCGGGCCACGTCGTAGGTGTAGTAGCCGTCCTTCAGGATCATCCGCCGGCCGTCGCCCATTGTGACCTCCGAGGCGAACACCGGGGGATTGCCCCTCACGTTTGCGATGAGGGACTCGTGGATGAAAAACACGCCCTCCCTGGTGTAGCCGTAAAGGGGGCGGTCCTTGGGCACGGCCTGCGCGTTCACGATGGTGAGGGTCTGGGCGCAGCCGGCCAGAACGAGGGCCAGGGCCGCGAGTGCCACGACTCGGGAGGTTTTCATGCCGTACTCCTTTCCTTCCATGATCCGCCGGGCGGCAAGCCGGCGCGCCCGCGTCAAGCGCCCCGGGCCGCGGGTTTCCCGGCATGGAAACTTATATCGTATCTGTTTATTGTGTTCCCATTCGCTCCTCAAAGTCAAGGGCGACCCCGTCCGGGCGGGGATTTTTTCAAAAAGGGTTCTTGACAGGGCGGGCGGCCTTTGTTAGATAAGGCCGACTTTCGAGTCGGTCCGCTTCGGTCCTATCGTCTAGCGGCCCAGGACACCGCCCTCTCACGGCGGAGACACGGGTTCGATTCCCGTTGGGACTACCAGTTGAGGAAATTGAGGGAGCCTTACGGCTCCCTTTTTTTTTACCCGGCGGCCAGCCCGGAACCGGCGGCTGGCCGGGATACATTTGCAACTTGCCGGATTGAAAAGAAAAACGGAGCGGGAATGAAGGTGGAGGATCCCGAGTGGGGACGGATCGTGGCCGAGGGAGCGCTGGCCTTCGGGCTTGCGCCGGGCCCCGAGGAGCTTGCGCGCTTCCGGCGGCACGCGGCGCTCCTCCTTGAGTGGGCCCGGGCCATGAACCTCTCGGCCGTGACCGACCCAGAGGAGATCGCGCGCCGCCACTTCGTGGACAGCCTGGCCCTGGTCCCGCTTCTTCCGGCCGGCGCGAAAAGCCTGGTGGACTTGGGCTCGGGCGCGGGCTTCCCGGGCATACCGGTCAAGGTGGCGCGGCCGGATCTGACCGTGACCCTGGTGGACTCGGCCCGCAAGAAGGTGAGCTTCCAGATGGCGGTGATACGCGAGCTGGCCATGACCGGCATCGAGGCCGTCGAGGCCCGGGCCGAGGACCTCGCCCGCGCCGGCCGCCGCTTCGACGCCGCCGTCGCCCGGGCCGTGGCCGCGCTGCCGCTCCTGTGGCGTATGGCGGAGCCCATCCTGGCGCCCGGCGGCTCCCTCGTCGCCCTCAAGGGCAGAAACGCCCCTGAGGAGGCCCGGGAGCTTGCGGCCAAGGACACCGGGCTATCCGTGGAAATCCATCCCTACACCGTCCCCGGAACCGGCGTCCCGCGCCACGTGGTGCGCGTGAAAAGGCCCGAAAGGACTGCGGTGGAGGGGGAAGGGGACCCTTTTTGAAAAAAGGGTCTCCCTTCCCCCTCCACCGCACCCCCTCCCCCATCCCTCCAAAAAACTTTAAATATTAAGGCGTTATATATTTTAAAAGCTTGTGACCCAAAAATTTCCCATTCGCAACGCCAATGATCGCTATTAAAAAATATTTTTGAGATAGGTTCTTGTAATAACCCGCGTGGCGCGTTGCTGCGCAACGCGCCGCGATTATCGGGGGTCCGGGGGGACGTAGTCTCCCCGGCCGCCGGAGGCGCTTTTGTTTTTTAGGGAAAGGGAGGGGGGTGCGGGGGGAGGGGAAACCCTTTTGAA
>JAKAGN010000150.1 GCA_021815525.1 Deltaproteobacteria bacterium | reverse complement strand
CGGGCGAGCCCTTTGCGCCGGCCAGGCTCTCGGCCTCGGCCAGGATGGATCCGGGGCTCCGGGAGGCCACGGCGCGGCCCTCGTGGAGCGCGATGGCGCAGAAGCGGCAGCCGCCGAAGCAGCCCCTGTGGGTGGCGATGGAAAGCCTTATGGTGTCCACGGCCTTGACCGGCCCGCGGGCCGCGTGGAGGGGGTGGGCGGCCCGCTCGAAGCCGGCCTCGTACCACTCGTCCGGGGACGCGGCCGGGGGCGGCGGGTTCACGACGAGATACCGCGTGTCCACCTTCTGGCACAGGCCCGCGCCGCCCTCGGGGCCGCAGTTTTTGTGGAAGATCGAAAAGAGGCGCGCGAAGGCGCTTTCGTCCGCGGCGGCCTCGGCGTGGGAGGGCAGCTCCAGGAAGCCCTGCGGCATGTCCTGGGCGGCGTAGGCGATGCCGGGGATGTCCCGGAAGTCCCCGCCCGCGCCCATGCGCCGGGCCAGCGCCACGGCCGCGGCCTCCCCCATGCCGTAGACCAGGACGTCCGCCTTGGCGTCGAAAAGCACCGGCCTGCGGATGGAGCCGCTCAAAAAATCGTAGTGGCTGACCCGGCGCAGGCTGGCCTCCACGCCCCCCAGGACTATGGGGCGCCTGCCGGGGCAGTGCCGCCGGATGAGGTTCGCGTACACGATGGCGGCCCGGTCCGGCCGGCGCTCGTTGCGCCCGCCCGGCGAGAAGTCGTCGCTCCTCCTCCTTCTTCCGGAGGCCGTGTAGTTGGCCACGAGGGAGTCCGTGCAGCCTGCCGTTACGCCCCAGTATATCTCGGGCTCGCCCAGGCGCGTCACGTCCTCGGGGCCCCGCAGGTCCGGCTGGGCGATCACCCCCACCCGGAAGCCCGCCCGCACCAGCGCCTTTCCCACCAGGGCCGCTCCCACGTGGGGCGAGTCCACGTAGGCGTCGCCCGTGACGATGATGACGTCCAGGGCCTTCCAGCCCAGCCGCCGCGCCTCGGAAAGAGTCATGGGAAGAAACATGTTTCCATACCGCGCACTTCATGAAGGCTGACGGAAAACGATGAGCCGCGAAGAACGCGCAAGTCGAGCGCGAAGGGAGCGTACTTTGGTACGTGACCGAGCGCAAGACGAAGCGCAACGCAGCGGATCGCGTTTTCCGTCAGCCTTCACGCGTCGTAGAGCTCGTCCTTGAGCTTTCGGGTCATGAGGGCGAAGAGGGCCTCCTTGGGGGGCCGGTCCTCGTAAAGGATGGAGTAGACCTGCTCCACGATGGGCATCTCGACGTTCATGGAGCGCGCGAGGTTGTAGACGCTTTTGGCGTTCAAGACGCCCTCGGCCACGCTGCGGGTCTGGGAGAGTATTTCGGAGAGCTTCTTGCCGCGGCCCAGCTTCACGCCCACTGTGTAGTTGCGGGAAAGGTCCGTGGTGCAGGTGAGGACGAGGTCCCCCACGCCGGCGAGGCCCATGAAGGTGCGGGGCTGGGCGCCTAAGGCCGCTCCCAGGCGGGACAGCTCGGCAAGGCCGCGGGTGATGACGGCGGCGCGGGTGTTGGCTCCCAGGCCCAGGCCCTCGGAGATGCCCGAGGCGATGGCCATGACGTTTTTCACCGCGCCGGAAAGCTCGACGCCCGTCATGTCCTCGTTGGTGTAGACCCTGAAGAGGGGCGAGGAGAAGATGCGTTGCACGGATTGTGCGACCAGGCGGTCCGAAGCGGCCACGGTGACCACCGTGGGAAGGCCGGCGGCAACCTCCTTGGCGAAGCTGGGGCCGGAAAGCGCGCAGACGTTTCCGGGCGGCAGAGTTTTAAGCTCCTGGCGGATGATGGCGGACATGGTCATACGGGTGCCCACCTCGATGCCCTTGGTGCAGGAGACCACGAAGGCGGCGGGAGAGACGTGGGGGGCCGCGGCCTTGGCGGTTTCCCGCAGCCATTCCGAGGGCACCACCATGAGTATCAAGGGTTTGCCGGAAACGGCGGCGGCGAGGTCCGTGGTGGCCAGCACGCTTTCGGGAAGGTGGAAGCCCGGGAGAAACAGGGAGTTTTCGTGGGTGGCGTTGACCGCTTCGGCCGCCTCCGGCTCCCGGACCCAGAGGGTCACCGAGCAGCCGTTCACGGCCAGGTGCCGGGCGAGCGCCGTTCCCCAGCTTCCGCCGCCCACCACGGCCACGGGCATGGAAAGGTCGTTCACCTTACTCCTCCTTTTCGGCGAGCCTCTGGGCCCCGATGATCCGTTCGCCGGGCTCTAGCCCCATGAGGCGGACGCCCAGGGTGTTGCGGCCGATGACGGAAAGGTCCGTCACGGGCATCCGGAGGATCTTGCCGCCGTCGGTCATGAGCATTATGTCGTCGTCGCCGTCCACCACCAGGATGGAGGTGACGGGCCCGTTGCGGTCGCCGGTCTTGATGGTGATGACGCCCTGGCCGCCGCGCTTCTGGAGGGGGTACTCGTCCAACTCGGTGCGCTTGCCGTAGCCGTTCTGGGTGCAGGTGAACAGCGTCTTGCCGTGCATCAGGACCTCCATGCCCACCAGGGTGTCGTTCTCGGACATGCGGATGCCGATGACGCCCTGTGAGACGCGGCCTGTGGCGCGCACGTCGCTCTCGTGGAAGCGGATGGACTTTCCCGAGGCCGTGGAGAGGAAGATGTTCTGGGTGCCGTCGGAAAGGGCCGCGGCGATCAGCTCGTCGTCCTCCGCGAGGTTCAGGGCGATGATGCCCGAGGAGCGGATCTTGCTGTAATCCATGACGTCGGTCTTCTTCACCATGCCCTTCCGGGTGGCCATGACGATGAAGAGGCCCGGGTCGAAGGAGGGGAGCGTCAAGACCGTGGCCAGCTTCTCGTCCTCATCGAGGGCCAGGAGGTTCACGATGGCCTTGCCCTTGGCGGTGCGGCCGGCGAGCGGGATCTCGTAGACCTTGCGGCAGTAGGCGCGGCCCTTCTTGGTGAAGAAGAGGAAGTGGTGGTGGGTGGAGGCCACGAAGAGGTTGGAGACGAAGTCCTCGTCGCCCGTGCCCATGCCGATCTTGCCCTTGCCGCCCCTGCGCTGGCTCTGGTAGAGGGACAAGGGGTTCCTCTTGATGTAGCCGCGGTGGCTCACCGAGACCACCATGTCCTCCTCCGCTATGGTGTCCTCGAGGGTTATGGCGCCGGTCTCGTCGATTATCTCGGTGCGCCTGGGATCGGCGTACTGGGTCTTGATTTCGTTAAGCTCGTCCTTCACGATCCCAAGCACCACGGCCTCGCTTCCAAGAATCTCGTTGTAGCGGGCGATGGCCTTTATCACCTCGCGGTACTCCTCCAGTATCTTTTCGCGTTCGAGGCCGGTCAGGCGCTGGAGGCGCATGTCCAGAATCGCCTGGGCCTGGATTTTCGAGAGCCCGAAGGTCTCCACCAGCTTTTCCAGGGCCTCCTTGGGGCTTTGGGACTTGCGGATGAGGGAGACCACGGCGTCCAGGTTGTCGAGGGCGATTTTGAGGCCCTCCAAGATGTGGGCGCGCTCCTCGGCCTTCCTAAGCTCGTAGCGGGTGCGGCGGACGATGACGTCCTTCCTGTGGGTGATGAAGAGCCGCAGCATGTCCCTAAGCGTCAGTATCTCCGGACGGTTGTCCACGATGGCGAGGAATATGATGCCGAAGCCGGTCTCGAGCTGGGTGTGCTTGTAGAGCTGGTTCACCACGACGGCCGAGGGGGTGTCCTTCTTAAGTCCCATGGCGATGCGGAGGCCCTCGCGGTCGGACTCGTCCCGCACGTAGGAGATGCCCTCCAGGACCTTGTCCCGCATCAGCTCCGCTATCTTCTCGATGACCTTGGCCTTGTTCACCTGGAAGGGGAGCTCCGAAACCACCAGGGTCTCCTTCTCACCCTTCTTGTCTTTTTCCACCAGCATCCGCGCGCGGATTTTGATGATGCCCCGGCCTTTGGTGTAAGCCTCCCGGATCCCCGTGCGGCCGTGGATGATGCCGGCCGTGGGAAAATCCGGGCCCGGAACGAGCGTAAGGAGCTCCGCGTCGGAAAGCTCGGGCTCGTCGATCAGGGCGCGGCAGGCGTCCACGATCTCGCCCAGGTTGTGGGGCGGGATCCTGGTGGCCATGCCCACGGCGATGCCCTCGGAGCCGTTCACCAGGAGGTTGGGAAAGCGCGCGGGAAGAACCAGGGGCTCGGAGAGGCTTCCGTCGTAGTTGGGAATGAAATCGACGGTTTCCTTGTCGAGGTCCGCCATCATCTCGTGGGCCGCGCGCTGCATCCGTATCTCGGTGTAGCGCATGGCCGCCGGGGGGTCGCCGTCCAAGGACCCGAAGTTGCCCTGGCCGTCCACCAGCGGCAGCCGCATGGAAAAATCCTGGGCCATGCGGACCAGGGTGTCGTAGACGGCGGTGTCGCCGTGGGGATGGTACTTACCTATGACGTCGCCCACCACGCGGGCGGACTTCTTGTAGGGCTTGTTCCAGTCGTTTCCTAGCTCCTGCATGGCGAACAGGACGCGCCGGTGCACGGGCTTCAGGCCGTCCCGCACGTCGGGGATTGCGCGGCCTATGATGACGCTCATGGCGTAATCGAGATACGATTTTTTCATCTCGGTCTCGATGGCGATTTCGGTGTTTCTGGTGGGGCTGGTCATGAAGGATCGTCCCGTCGATTTGGAAAGGGAATGAGTGGGGCCGGCCCCCCGTCGCCGGGGGCCCGAAACCTTTATCTTTTAATGAATTCGGGAGGATTCGTCAAGGGGAGGAACAGGGGCGTCCGCTCTCCAGGAAGCCGAACCCCCGGCCTGTGCCCGCGCGTCCGCGCGTCAGTTGTTGACCTTCCAACGCTTGCGCTACGGAAGGCGGGCCGGACGAATGCGAAGCCTCAAAAACGCGCGGCGAGGATTGCGGAGCAATCCTCGCGCCATATCGGGGGTCCGGGGGCGGTTTGCGCCCCCGGCCGCCGGAGGCATTTTTTTCACGGCGAGATGCCGCCTATGGCGTAGGCCAGGATCACGCCGCCCAGGATGGAGACGACCACGAGGATCCGGCCCCGGCGCCTGGTGGACGCCAGGCTAAGCTTTTCATCGGCAAAGCTTCTCCGGCCCAGGACCAGCACCAGGAAGAACCATGCGGCAAGCCCCGCGGCCTGGACCGGCCAGACCCGGTAGTCGGCCCCCAGGACGAGCGGCAGCGAAAAGGTGAGGGGCGCGGGTACTGCGAAGAGCCGGGCCAGGAAGACGTCCAGCTGCCCGGTGGGGTCCCTGGGGCCGGAGGGCCGGGGGACCCGGGACACCGAAAGCGTGAACTCGCCGGAGAAGACCGCCTCCCCGTGCTTCCGCAGCCGGTTCAGGAAGAGCCCGAAGAAGGAAGGAGCGGTGTATGGGAGGGTCACGTCCGCCGAGAGCACGCCGTCCGCCAGGGCCGTGCGGGCGAGGCTGGGCCGGCCGAAGCTCCAGCCGGGCATGGGCGGGGCCATGGCGGTCCGCGCGAGGGAGAGGGAGAGGGAAGCGGGGTCGAAGGCGAGGGTCTCCGGCGGGGAAAAGACCACCCGCACGGAAAGCGACCCGCTGCGGTCGAAGCCCGGGGCCAGCGGCCGGGCCGGGAGGGCCCGGGGGACGCCAGCGAACATCTCCCGCCAGATTCCCTTTGGATCGCCCGGGGAAAGGGGCCGCGGAACGATGGGCGAAAACCCGATGTCCTTCAGGTGCGTAACCGTGTGATCCATGACCGCGGGGTCGGCGGAGCCCAGGAAAAGGACCCAGAGGATGCGCATCTTGCCCGTTCCGTAGAGGCTCCACACGGGAAGCGCGAAGAGCCCGGGGGCCTTTGCGAGAAAGGCGGAAAAGGCCGTGGCCCCGCCCGGAGGCCCGGGGGTGAAGAAGATGAGGGTGGCCGAGCCCTTTTTGACCTCGTCCCGTTGAAGGAGCAGGTCCGGGGCGCAGCCGTCCGAATCGGCGGGCGGCGTCAGCACCGCGTCCTCCGGGGACTCGAAGGGCGTGATCTCCGGTCCCTCACCCGTGTCCGCCAGGACCGCGTTGTTCCACTGCCACTGGGGGGGGCTCTCCAGGTAGAGGCGGTTGGCCGCGTTGGCCAGGTTTCCGATCTTGCAGCGGAAGAGCGCCGTCTCGGGGGAGCAGGCGTCGATCACGGCCAGGACCGAGATGGTCTGGGCGCGGGCCGGGCCGGGGGGGAAAAAGGCCAGAAAAAGAAGGATCAGCGAGGTTTTTTTCATTTAGCCCCGTCATGGATCGAGTCGGGTTCAAGGTCCCTGTACCGGAACCTCTGGGCCACGGTGTGCCGGACCCCCTCGTGGACGTAGTGGAAGAGGACCGGTTCGGTGAGGTCCGTTTCCGGGTCCTCCCGGGCCGGGACCCGGGACCCCGGAACGGCCGCGGGCTCCACGATGCCGGGCGGCCAGCCCCCCGAGGACGGCACGGTGAGGCCCGCGAAGCGCGGGGGGGCTATGGCGCGGGGGCCCTCCGGCGTGCACAGCACTTGCTCTCCAGGGCGGCTCCTCTCCTCTTCGGAGATGTCTCCGAAGCGGACCGGGCGCGTTCGGGCCCCGATCTTCTTCATGAGGGGCACGTCGCAGCCGTCCAGGACCACTCGGTTCTCGAGGCCGTCCTCCGACGCCGCGCCCCGCCAGGACACCACCGGGGCCGCCGAGGGATTGGCCACCAGTATCTTTTCCCGCCGCAGCCCCTGGTCGCCGTTGGGGTTCTCGAAACGGATGTCGAGGCGCACGGAGCCGATGCCGTTTTCCC
>JAKAGN010000149.1 GCA_021815525.1 Deltaproteobacteria bacterium | reverse complement strand
AGGGCTTGTCTTTTTCGTCCTGCGCGCCGCCCCTGGCTGCGAACCACCCGGCCCTCACAGGCTGCCGTCATGCCGAAAAAGCCGGTTCCGGCCTGATACGGCGCCCATCCAGGCCGATCACAAACGATGAGCCGCAAGGAAGGCGAGCCGGGCGGCGTGCGTGGTGTATCGAGATACATGAGCACGCCGCCCGGTGAAGCCTGACACAGCGGTTCGCGTTTGTGACCGGCCTGGCGGCGTGCGCGGTGTATCGAGATACTTGAGCACGCCGCCCGGTGAAGCCTGACGCAGCGGTTCGCGTTTGTGGACGGCCTGGACTTAACCCTTCATTTCTGCGATTTTCTCGGTCAGGATGGGCATGATCTCGAGGATGTCGCCCACGATGCCCACCTCGGCCACCTGGAAGATGGGGGCCTTGGCGTTCTTGTTCACGGCCACGATGAAGGGGTTGCCCTTGAGTCCCCCCAGGTGCTGGAAGGCGCCCGAGATGCCCATCGCCATGTACACCTTGGGCTTGACGGTCTGGCCGGAGGTGCCCACCTGGCGGCTCTTTTCCAGCCACTTGGCGTCCACGATGGGCCGGGAGCAGGAAACGTCCGCGCCCATGGTCTTGGCCAGCTCGAAGGCGATTTCGAGGTTCTCCTGGCTTTCGATGCCGCGGCCCACGGAGACCAGGACGTCGCTTTTGGTGATGTCCACGTCGCCCACCTCGGCCTCGACCACCTTGAGGAAGCGGCGCTTGGCCGAAGGAGCCGCGCCCGCGTCGGCGGTCTTGTCGGCAACCGCGCCGGAGACCTGCGGCACGTCTTCTGCGGCGAACACGCCCGGGCGCACGGTCAGGACCGCGCCGCCCGAAAGGTCGACGCTCATCTTGGCGTAGACCTGGCCGGCGTACTCCTGGCGGTTCACGATGAGCTTGCCGCCGTCCACGGCCTCGATCCCCACCACGTCGGCGCAGTAGGCCGCGTTCATCTTGACGGAAAGGCCGGGGCAGAGGTCCATGCCGAAGGGGTTGAAGGCCGCGAGCACTATGGAGCCGGCCGGGATGAGCTTGACCAGCATGGGCCGGAGCACCTCGGCGTTGGGGTAGGCCACGGCGTCGGAGGCCACCTTCCAGACGGAAGCGTAGTACTTGGCGGCCTCGGCGGCCACGGCGTCGCAGTCGGAGGCCTTGCCCATCACTATGGCGGTCACGGCGGCCGACGCGTCGATCTTCCTGGCGGCCATGCAAAGCTCGGCGACCGTGTCGTCGGCCTTGCCGTTCTTGTGCTGGATGAGAGCGAATATCGCAGCCATTATTTTATCCCTCCCTTGGCCTTCAGAAGTTCGATGAGCTTGTCGGCCTGCTCCTCGGCGGAGCCTTCGATCATCTCGGCGCCGGCGCCCAGGGCCGGCACGAAGTACGCCAGGCGCTTCACCTTGGCGCCCGCCGCGCCCACGGCCGAGGCGTCAAGCCCGCAGGCGTCTTTTCCGTGGCAGGGTATTTCCACCGAGGCCACCTTGCGGATGCCGCGGATGCCCACGTAGCGGGGCTCGTTGATGCCGGTCTGGATGGAGAGCACGCAGGGAAGGTCGATCTCGTTCATCTCCTGGTTGCCGCCCTCGATCTCGCGGCCCACCGTGAGCTTGCCGCTGCCGGCCTCGACCTTGTTCACCACCGATGCGTAGGGCCAGTCCAGGAGGGCCGCCAGCATTCCGCCCACCTGGCCGGCGCCGTCGTCCGCCATTGCGCCCGTGAGCACCAGGTCGTATTTTCCCATCGAGACGCACTTGGCCAGTATTTTCGCCGTTCCAAGGCCGTCGGAGCCCTCGAAGGCCGCGTCCTTCATGATGACGCCGGTATCCGCGCCCATTGCCATCTCGCGGCGCACGATCTCCTCGGCGTCGTCGTCGCCCACCGAGACCACCGTCACGCTTCCGCCCACCTTGTCGCGGATCTGGATGGCTTCCTCGACGGCGTAGTTGTCCCACTCGTTCACCGAGTAGACGAGGTCGTCCCGCACGATGTCCGTGCCGTCCTTGCCCACCGCGATCTCGTTCTCGGCGGTGTCGGGCACCCTTTTGACGCACACCAGAATTTCCATGATTTCTCTCCCTTGGGTTTTTGGGAATGGCCCATTGAAAAAGGCTCTAGCCCCTTTCGATGTGCTGATCGACAAGCTCCACCAGATCGATGACCTCCATCTTGCCCTCGAGCCCCGAGGTCTTGATGGCGTCTTCGATGTTCACCTTGCAGAAGGGACAGGCCGTCACCACCACGTCCGCGCCGGCGTCCTTGGCCATTGCCACGCGGACCTTGCCCATGCGGGTCTCCTCGATGGGCTCGTAGAAGAGCATGAGGCCGCCGCCGCCGCAGCAGAAGGAGCGGTCGCGGCTGCGCGCAAGCTCGATGCGGGCAAGGCCCGGGATGGCGTCCAGGACCGCCCGGGGATCCTCGTAGAGGCCGTTGTGCCGGCCCAGGTAGCAGGGGTCGTGGTAGACGTACTTCTTGCCGCTGGTTTCGGGCGAAAGCTTGAGCTTGCCTTCCTTGACGGCGCGGAGGATGACGGTGGCCATGTGCTCCACCTCGGGAAGCCCCTCGTAGTCCTTCTTGAGGGCGTTAAAGGCGTGGGGGTCGGAGGTGACCACCTTCTTGGCACCCGAGGCGGCGATCATCTCGGTGTTGTGCTCCTTCAAGGTCTGGAACAGGGTCTCCTCGCCGAAGCGCCGCACCTCGTGGCCGGAGTCCTTCTCGGCCGGCCCCAGGATGGCGGCCTCCACGCCGGCGGCGGCCAGCACCCGGGCCGTCGATTGGCCGATCTTGGAGATCTGGTCGTCGAAGGAGGTGATGGAGTCCACGAAGTAGAGGGTCTCGCAGGTTTCGCCCTTCTTGACGTCGCAAACCTTGATGGGCGTGTCCTTGGTCCACTCGCTCCGCTTCTTTTCCATCTTGCCGTAAGGGTTGCCGCGCTTTTCCAGGGCCGAGAGGGGCTTCTGGAGGCTCTGGGGCACCGCGCCCTCGTCCACCATGCCGCGCCTCAAATCAACGATCTTATCTATGTACTCGATGAAGATGGGGCACTCGGCCTCGCAGGCGCCGCAGGTGGTGCAGCTCCATATCTCGTCCTCCGAGAGGACCGTGCCGATCAGGTTGTCGTTGGGGGCGGCGTCGCCCTTCAAGGGGTACACCGAGAAGAGCTTCTCGCGGCACTTTATGGAGATGAAGCGGGGCGAAAGCGGGCGGCCCACGGTGCGGGCCGGGCACTGGTCGGAGCAGCGGCCGCAGTCGGCGCAGGAGTAGAAGTCCAGGATGTGCTTCCAGGTGAAGTCGGTGAGCTTTTTCACGCCCACGGACTCCAGCTTCTCCAGCTCCTCGGCGCTCATTCCCCAGCGGATGGGCTTTATGGTGCCCTTGGTCATCTTGGCGAGCCACACGTTGGGGATGGAGGTGATGACGTGGAAGTGCTTTCCAAGGGGCAGCACGTTCAGAAACGAGAAGAAGATGAGCTCGTGGACGAAGTATGCGCCGGTGTTGATGGCCGAAAGCTTGGGAACGGACGTTCCCGAAAGGATCTGGGCCACGAACCAGCCGATGGTGGCGGGGGTAAGGTTGTGGACCTCCTGCCCGGCGCGGATGGCGGCGGCCGCCAGGCTTCCCTCGAAGAAGCCGTCGGCCAGCATGAGCCCCGAGATCATGCCCAGGATGAGGACCGCCTCAGCGGTGTGGTCATGGCCTATCTCCTTGGGGACCTCGTAGCGCTCCGGCCGGAAGATGCCCCGGCGCACGGCCGCGATCACGCAGGCGATCAGGACCATTGTCCCGGCCACGTCCTTCAGTATCCCGTAAGCGTGGCCCAGGATATGCCCCTCGCCCACGATGGGGAGCGAAAACCCGTCGGTCACGCCCAGGAACACCAGGGTGATGGACCTAAGCGAGAGGATGCAGAAGCCCGCGAAGATCATGATGTGGAGGACGCCGGCGGTCCAGTAGCGGGGCTGCCGGTACTGGCCCACCGCGAACTTCAGCATGTGCCAGGTGCGGGCGAAAATCTTGTCCAGGCGCGGGTCCTTCTGGGCCAGGTACAAGGGCTTCAAGCGATTGATGATGATATAGGTGAAAAGGCACACCGCCGCCACGGGGATGATGACCGAGAAGATCACGGCGGGGATTCCCAGTACGGTGGCGTGGGCCGGTGGCGTGATGAGGTTGACGACCGGGGCTGCGGTTGGATCCATAATTTCTCCTTTAGTCCTTTTCCTTTGCGTCTTCGTTCTCGGCCCGCCGGAAAAAGCGATTCGCGGGTTCGCTCATGACCGCTTCTCGCGCGGCTTCATTTCCAGCCGTTCCGGCGCGCCGTCGGAATGATTGTCTTGGCCTCGGACCGCGGCGCGCGACACAATGCGTCAGAAACGCCCGGCCCCGTTACGTCCGGGAGGGGGCCGGAACCCGGGGACCCATCCCTTGACTTTTAAGGGAATGAAGCAGCGTTCAGCTAACAAAAGGGACAATTTGTTGTCAAGGGAAAACGGCCCCAAGGCGGCTCCGCGTCATGGACGAACCGTTGCCAAGGGCCGGCCCGCGTGCTATGGAAATCCACCGTTATCAGGTCCGCACCCCATGACCCCGGAGGCTCCATGACCGAAACCCCGTCCAGTCTCGCTTCCCTCGCGCAAGGCAAATCCCCCCTCCACACGCGGAAAATCTCCGTCACCACCTACCCGGTGGACGGCTCCAGGGTCCTGGTGGAGGGCCGCCTGGACGACGAGCGGCTGGTGCCCATATACCGCCACTGGGACCGCCGCCCCCGGGCCGAGGGGCCGGTCCACGGCCTTTGCGTGCGGCTTCTGGTGGGAAACTACCCCATCACCATCCTGGACGCCGAGGCCGAGATGCCCACCGTGCCCAACCCCATGTGCGTCACGGCCAGGGAGAGCGTCAAAAGGATCGTGGGGGAAAAGATCAGGCCCGGCTACAGCGAGCGGGTGCGGGACATCATGGGGGGCGTCGCGGGCTGCACCCACCTGACGCACCTGGTGGTGGTGATGGGCCCGGCGGCCCTCCATGGCATCTGGACCCTCTACGCCCAAAATCCGAGGCCCGCGCCCAAGAGCCTCGAGGAGGTGGAGGGCCTGGAGTACCTCTTGAACTCCTGCCACCTGTGGACCCCGGACGGGCCCTACGTGGCCGAGTTGAAGGAAATGATCCGCAACCTCGCCCGGGAGGAAAAGGAGCATGGACAAGGCCTATGAGGGCCGCTTCCTGTACGCGGCGGCGCTTCCCTACACCCTGGCCGACGCATCCCTGGCCCGCGAGCTGATGCACCCCGAAATGGGCGGCCCGCCGCCGGCGAACCTCGCGGAGGTGGTGGTGGCCCCCTTCGGCGAGACCTCCGCCCACGTACACCCCTCCTCCTCCCACGTGATACACGTCCTGGAAGGCCGCGGATCCATGCGCATCGAAAACCGCATCTTCCCCTTGGAAACCCGCGACACGGTTTTCGTCCCGGCCGGCGCCGTCCACCAGGTCCAGAACTCGGGGGACTGCTTCCTGCGCTTCCTTTGCTTCTTCACACCCCCGCACCGCCACGGGGACACATCCATCATCGAGGATAAACCATGAAAATCGTACACTACGAAGAAATCGAGGCAAAAAATTTCGACTCGGACTTGGCCCGCGGCGTCACGGGCCGGGTCCTCATCGGAAGCGCCGACGGCGCGGAAAATTTCTGCATGAGGCTCTTCACCATAGAGCCCGGCGGCTTCTCGCCCCGGCACTCCCACCCGTGGGAGCATGAAATATTCTTCCACGTGGGCCACGGCGCCGTCTGGGACGGCGAGGGCTGGACCGTGGTGGGCCCCGGGGTCGCCGTCTTCGTGCCCCCAGGCGTCGAGCACCAGGTAAAAAACGCCGGGCACGTGCCCCTCGCCTTCGCCTGCCTGATCCCCAAGGGCGCGCCGGAGCTGTAGAAGGCCGCCGGAAAACGCGATCTGCTGCGTTGCGCTTCACCGCGCGGCTCGGTCACGTAAATAATCCGGGGTCCCCAAGAAATCGCAGATTTCTTGGGGTGTGAGTACGCTCCCATCGCGCGCGCCTCGCGCGCCTTGCAGCTCATCGTTTTCCGGCAGCCTTCATACCGGCCGGGGGTGCTCAAACGGAGCGGGTAATGGAGGGCTTCGCATTCGATCGGCCCGCCTTCCGTAGCGCAAGCGTTGGAAGCTCAAATCCGGGCGGAAGAGGGGCTGATTCCTCATTGCCATAAAACCGATTCTTCTTCGATAGGTTCCTTCCTCCTTTGGCCCGCATTTTAGGAAGAGCGCACATGGATGAGGCCTCAAGACCCCTGGGGGGCCTGGAGTACGCCTACTGGCTCATGGACCAGGCGGCCCGAACCAACTTCGTCTTCGCCGTGAGGGTTTCGCCCGGCGTTCCGGAGGATGCGCTGGACGAGGCCGTGGCGCTGGTCCAGGCCAGGCACCCCCTCGCCCGGGCAGCCATCGCCCCTGACGAAAAGGGCCTGCCGGTCTTCGCGCCCTGCGCCCGGCCGGTGGAAATCCGCCGCCGGGCCGCTGAAACAGGCCTCGATTTCCACGAAGCCGCCATCCGGGAGATGGAACGGGAGCGGGACGAGATGTTCCCCGCCGGGGAGGGCCCCCTTTCGAGGCTGGCTGTGATCTTACGGGCGGACGGAAGCGAGGTCCTCGTCTTCACCTTCCATCACGCCGCGGCCGACGCAAGAAGCGCGGCGCTCTACATCAAAGACGTCCTGGAAGCCGCGGACGGTGTT
>JAKAGN010000148.1 GCA_021815525.1 Deltaproteobacteria bacterium | reverse complement strand
CCCGCACCCCCCTCCCTATCCCCTTTCCAAAACGCCCGGGGGCGCAAACCGCCCCCGGACCCCCGATATTATAGCGGCGCGTTTGCTTCGCAAACGCGCCGCAACTTCTTGGAGGGCTTCGCATCTTTCCGCTCGACGCCTGAAAGCTTGAAAAAAGGACTCCGTATAGATCAGCCAGGAGGCTCTACTTTTGAATGCAACATGGCATAGATCATCCCCGTTCTTCGACCGTTCTCCACTTAAGGCAGTCGTTCCTTCCGGTAAATCGTAGGCTTGACGTAGGTGAAGTCGTGGTCGATGCCCGCGAGGCTTTCCGAGTGGCCCACGAATAGATAACCGCCGGGGGCGATACAGTCGTAAAAGCGCCGGATCACGTCCTGCTGGGTCTCTTTATCGAAGTATATCATTACGTTGCAGCAGAAGATGGCGTCCAGCACGGCCCCGAACTGAAAGGGCTTTATGAGGTTCTGGGTTCGGAAGGATACAAGCTTTCTCACCTCGTCCTTGACCCTGAAGTAGCCCTCGTGCTGGCCCACTCCCCGCTGGAAGCTGCGCTTGAGGAGCGGCTCCGGAATTCCCGCGAGCTTTCCGGAGTGGTAGATGCCCCGCGCTGCGAATTCAAGGACCTCGGTCGAAATGTCCGTGGCCAGCACCTTCGCCTCAAGGTTCCGTGTCTGGCCGAAATACTCCAGGATCGAGATGGCGAGCGAGTAGGGCTCCTCTCCGGTGGAGCAGCCGGCGCTCCAGAAACGAACGGTGACGCCGGTTTTGGACGCGGCCGCAAGCGAGGGATAGACCGCGCCCGAAAGAAAATCGAACTGGTCGCTTTCGCGGAAAAAGCTTGTCTTGTTGGTGGTGATGGCGTTCACCATCTGGATCATTTCACTGCCGTCGTCCGCGGTGGTGAGGTATTCGTAGTATTCCTCGAAGGAATGGGCCCCCACGGCGCGCAGCCTCTTGGCGAGCCTCGAGCGCATGAGCTGCTTCTTGCCCGCGTGGAGGTTGATGCCGCTGCGGCCGTACACCAGCGCCGCCAAACGCTTGAAGAGCCTGTCCGAGAGTTCGGTGCCCAAGAATGCTCCGGAAAAACAAGAAGGGATTCAGTGGAAGACAAGGCCCGCCGGAACCGGGTTTCCCCGAAGGTATTCGGCCGCGTTCATGGCCTTTCCCGAGGAGCCCTGGAGCCGGGTCAGGTAAAGGGTACCGGAACCCGCGGCCAAAAGCAAGGTTTGCGGCGGGCTTGGGAGCACGGTTCCCGGCGGCGCGGAAGGCCCCTCGGGCCCCGTCTCCGCCGCAAGCACCTTGATGCGGCGATCGCCCCAAAAGGTGAATGCCCCGGGCCAGGGATGCATGGCCCTGACCTGCCTCTCTATGTCGAGAGCGGGCCGTTCCCAGCGTATCCGGCCGTCGTCCTTCCTCAAAAGCGGCGCGAAGGAGGGCTCGCCCTCCTGGGGCCTGGGCGAAAGCTTTCCCCGCAAAAGCCCTTCCATGGCCTCCAACAAAAGCCGCCCCCCCGCCTCCGAAAGCCGCCCGCCAAGGCTTTCCGCCGTATCTTTCGGATATATCTCCGCTTTTTCCTGCAAAACGATCCCGCCGGTATCCACTCCCGAATCCATCGCCATGATGGTGACGCCCGTCTCCCGGTCCCCGTTCATGATGGCCCAGTTCAGGGGCGCGGGCCCCCTGTATCGCGGAAGCAGCGAGGGATGGATGTTGACCGCCATGATCCTGGGAGCTTCCAGAACCGCCCTGGGCAAAATCCGCCCGTAGGCCGCCACCACCAGGAAATCGGCCTCCATCTCCCCCAGCGCCCCCAGAAACTCCGGCGTCCTGACACTCTCGGGCTGCTGGACGGGTATCCCTAGGCGCAGGGCCTCCTCCTTGACGGGCGGTGCCGCGAGCTTCTTACCCCGGCCCTGACGCTTGTCCGGGGCCGTAACCGCGAGGGCCACATCGACGCCGCCTGTGACCAGCATCGCAAGCGGCCTCACCGCAAACCCGGGAGTGCCCATGTAGACCACGCGCATGGAAAAACCTCTCAAAAAAAGAAAAAGCCGCCGCAGGCTTCCGGGGGGACGTAGTCCCCCCGGCCCCCCGATAATGGCTCCGCGTTGCTGCGCAACGCTCCGCGCGGGAGTAAGAGGGCTTCGCATTTGAGGCCCGGCCCCTGGAAAGGCTGAAGCGGGGCGCATACTGGGCTGCGCCGCGCCACGTCAGGGTTTGTAACCGGCGCCGACCATAAAAAGCTACATTTTAAATCAGTTATTATCGTTCATAATTTGAACGTTCAAAAAATGAACGCTTTGATGGCGGAAGGGAACCAAGCGGGCCGAAGCGTTCATTTTTTGAACGCACCGCTGCCAATTTACCGGAATTCTATCATAAAATCACTGCAATCGCTTGCGTCAGCCGAGAAGTGGGATGCGAAGCCCTATAAATCCCGCGGAGCGTGCGAAGCACGCGTAGCGCATATCGGGGGTCCGGGGGCGGTTTGCGCCCCCGGCCGCCGGAGGCATCCTTTTGCTTTTCTTCACTCCGACGCGCGTTTCATCTGTTTTCGCACGCGGCGACGGTACATCTCGCGCTTGAGGCGGCTTAGGCGGTCGATGAAGAGGACGCCTTCCAGGTGGTCCATCTCGTGCTGGAGAACCACCGAGGTGAGGCCGCAGGCGTCGAGGGAAACGGGCTGGCCCGCGCCGTCAAGGCCTTCCACGCACACGCGTTCGGCGCGGACGACGTCGGCGCGGAACTCGGGGACCGACAGGCACCCTTCGTTTTCCGAGACGATCTTGCCCTCGCTTTCGACGATCCTGGGGTTGACGAGGGCGTGGACGAGGCCGTCGCCGCCCTGGTCCTCGGGCACCCGGTAGATGAGCAGGCGCAAATCCGCGCCCACCTGGACGGCGGCGAGTCCAAGGCCCTTGGCCTCGGTCAGGGTCTCCGTCATGTCGGCGATCAGGGCCGCGAGGTTTTCGTCAAAGGTTTCGACGGATTTCGCGGGCTTGACGAGAATGGGATCGGGATAGGTGCGGATGGGAAGAACTGCCACGGCGCAAGGCTCCTTCAAGGTTGCGAACCGGGATCCGATGGCGCGGAGGCCTCGTCCCGGGTAAGTTTCATGACGTTCACGCCCATGACGGCCGCCGAGAGGAAACCGATCAGAATGGCCGGGGCCATCTGGATCACGTGGACGGCCAGGGTGTAGCCGGCTGCCGAGGACGTGTCGGAAACGCCGAAAAGGGCGAGGGCGAAGATGCCGCCGGCCTCCCACAGGCCCCAGAAGCCAGGCGCGGAGGGAAGGGAGATGAAGAAGCAGATTATCACCATGACGGCGGAAAGCTGGGAAAATCCGAGGCCTATGCCGGGGCTTCCCTTGGCGGCCAGCACGTAGGAGTAGGCCGCCACCAGCCACACGCCGGCGGTGAGGGCCAGGCAGAGAATAAGCCTGCCGGGGCTTTTAAGAAGGCCGAAGCCCTGGGCCACGCGTTCCATGATTCCCACGATGGGCGTCGAGAGGCCCTCGCGGAGCCTCTTGCGGGCCGCGGCCGGGAGGAAAACGAGGACGGAGGGCGCGCCCATTATGGCCTTTGCCATGAGGCGGCGCAAAGGGTCGATGGAGACCGCCACCATGCCCAGGACCAGGACCACGGCAAGCCGGGTCATGGCGGTGACCGCCGTATCAAGGGTGGCCTGGGTGAGGACGTAGCCGGAAAATTCAACCTGCGGGGCGTGGCGGGCCCCAACCTGGCGCATCACGGCGATGAAAAAGACCAGGAGCCCCAGAAGGTCCAGGGCGCGCTCGGCGGCCACGGTGGCCAGGACCCCGAAAAACGAGGCGCCGTGCTTGCGGTTTACGATCACCGGCCGGGCAAGCTCCCCCACGCGCCCGGGGAGGATGCAGTTCATCATGAAGCCTATCATCATGGGATGGAAGCATTCCCAGAACGTTAGGCGCGCCACGGGAAAGAGGAGGATTCGCCAGCGGATGGCCCTGAACACGAAGCCCAGGACCAGGATCAGGAAGGTTGGGATGTACCAAAGGTAATCGATTCGCGCCAGGTACTCGGTGAGCCCGGCAAGCGGCACGTTCCGGAAGGAGACGTAGAGGGCCAGGGCCGAAACCAGGCCGCCGGCGAGAAAGGAGATGATGAGCTTCTTCCGGTTCATGGCGCGGCGAAAAGCCCCTTGGCGTGCTCGATGTCGGCCCTGATCTGGGCGGCGAGCGCCGCGACGCCGTCGAAGCGGATCTCGCCGCGGAGGCGCTCGATGAAGTCCACGGTTATGTTTTGGCCGTAGAGGTCGCCGGAAAATTCCAGGAGATGCACCTCCACCGTGAAGAGGCCGTCCCCGAAGGTGGGGGCCACGCCGATGTTGGCCACCCCCTTGTAGGAGCGGCCGTTATGGGTGGCCGTTACGGCGTAGACCCCGGAGGCCGGGCATATCTCGTCCCGGAGGACGATGTTGGCGGTGGGAAAGCCCAGGACCGCCCCGCCCCGCTTGCGCCCCGGAACCACCACGGCCCGCACGTGATAGGGCCGGCCCAGAAGGAGCGCGGCGTGGGCCACCTCGCCGTTTTTAAGAAGATAACGGATGCGGGTGGAGGAAACGCGCTCGCCGTCCGGGCCCATCACCGCTATCCAGGGGAGCACCACCACCTCGAAGGGTTGGCTTTTGGCGAGATTCTGCAGAAACTCCACCGTGCCCTCGCGGCCGCGGCCGAAGCCGTAGTCGGGGCCCACCACCATTATCTTCATCCCCAAGCGCCCGATCAGGATGTCCTCCACGAAGCGCCCGGGCTCGATCTCGGCGAACTCGCGGTTGAAGGGCACGCAGACCAAAACCTCGATGCCCGCTTCCTCTATTAGCTCCACCTTGTGCTCGTAGAGGGTGATTAGGGGCGGCGGGTTGTTCTTCTTGAGGAAGCGCAGGGGGTGCGGCTCGAAGGTCATGGCGGCCGCCACGCCGCCTATGGACCTGGCCCTTTTTTTCACCTCGGAAAAAAGCGCCTGGTGGCCCACGTGGACGCCGTCGAAGTTCCCGATGGTTATGACAGCGTTATTGAAGGGTTTTTCGATCTCGTCTAGGCTCTGGAAAACTTGCATGAAACGACCTTGGCTTGAAACGGGGGCTTGGCCCCCGCGTGGGGAATTCAATGTTTCCGCGCCCGGAAACAGACGCTTGGCCCGCGCGCCTAGGCTCCGGCGGCCGGCTTGGGGTTCCGCCCGATTTTTCCTTGACACGGGCCGTAAAGGAGTTTAGATAGTGCATCCTCGCGGGGAAATCAAGGCCTTTCCGGCCGGGCTTCGTTGGGGAAAACGGCGTTATCTCGCCGAAGTGGCGGAACTGGTAGACGCGCTAGGTTCAGGGTCTAGTGGGTGTACGCCCGTAGGAGTTCGAGTCTCCTCTTCGGCACCAATAAAAAGGGCCGCGAACCATCGAGCGATGGTTCGCGGCCCTTCTTGTTGGCGCTCCCGCTCTGCCCGAAATCGGTCTCCCGCGTTTGATCGGCCGCTTCAGCCGGGCCTGCGGTCCACAAAAAGTCCACTCGTCACAAGGTCCAGGGTCTGCTCGAAAAGCGTGAGCCCGGCCGTTTTTTCCATCTTGATGTAGGCCCGTATTATCAGCATCTTGTATATCGAGAAGATGGCCTCCGCGGCCGTGTCGGGGTCCACCCCCCGGAAGCGCCCGGCGGCTATCCCCTCCCGGAGGAGGTCCTTCAGAAGCGCCACCGAGGCCTGGTTGACGTGCTCGTAGGGATCCTTTTCCGCGAACATGGGGAAGATGTCCGGGTCCAGGATCAGAAGCCTCCGCAGGGCGTCGTCCTTTTCGAGGTACAGGACCGCGGAGCGGCACATGGTGATGAAGCGCTCCTCGACGCTCCCGGCCGCCTCGATGTCCCGCAGCACCCGCGACTGCCAGCGCAGGAGCGCGAAGGTGACGGTCTCGCGGTAAAGCTCCTTCTTGCCGCGCGTGTAAAGGTAGAGGTTGCTGGCGGCCATGCCGATCTCGGCCGCCACGTCCTCCAGCGTCGTCTTCTTGAACCCGTGCCGCGAAAAGGCCGCAAGGGCGGCCGCGTAAATTTTTTCGATGTCTTCCTTTTTTTTCATCCCTCACGAAAACGGATTAATAAAATGAATAAATTTTTATTTTATTCATTTATATCCGTCATCCTTTCCTTTTGTCACGCGTTTTCAATTCATCCCGATCAAAGCTGGGCCACGCCTGAAAAATGGCTGGGCCAGGGCCGGTAAGCCAGATATTCCCAATGAAACCAAGCTGTTTGCCGGAAAAGCGTTCCGCGTCAATCGGAAACACGCACCACGAGATACAGGTCGCCGCGCAGATCGCCACGACAGGCGCCCTTGCCCCGGATCCGCAGCCGGAGGCCCGAACTCACCCCGGGGGGGATGGTGACACGCAGAAGCTCCGGCGCGGCGGCTCCGCCCGTAACCGTTATCCCGGCCTCGCCGCCCGAGGCCGCCTGGGCCCTCGTCAGCACGATCTCCTGGAAGGCGTCCAAATCAAGGGAGGCCGCGCCCGGGTCGGCGCCGGCGTCGCCTTTGGCGTCCCGGCCGGCCGCCCCGTCCCGCCCTTCGGCGGCCGGAGGAGCGGTGGGGCTCTTTTCGGGGGGCGGGGCCGGCATGGGCGGCATCACGGCCTTCACGAAGAGGTTCCAGGTCTTGGACCCGAGCCTTGAGAGCCAGCCCTTGGGCTTTTTTTCCGACTCCGGGACCGGGTTCAGGGCCAGGTTGACCTCCCGTATGGCAAGCCCAATGGAGCCCACCACGAAGATGCTGTTTACGATCCAGGCGCCCTTGCCG
>JAKAGN010000147.1 GCA_021815525.1 Deltaproteobacteria bacterium | reverse complement strand
AAAGCCGCTGGCCGCGTCATCGGCGGAAAAGGTCCTCGACGTAGAATAACTACGCCTCCGGTCCTTTTCCGCCCGCTTCCTTGCCAGTGACTTTTTCGCTCAATCTCATGACGAAAATATTTTTGAGATAGGTTCAAGTCTTGACACAAGATTTCCAGGCGCGCGGATAAAAAAGGGAGGAGAACCCCTCGCGGGCTTCCCCTCCCTCTCGTACCGACAAAACCGCACAGCCCGGCTTTACCGGGACGCGGGTCAAAGGGCCGTCTCTTGCGGGCCGCCGCTGCGGCCTTTCGGATCTACTTGGCCTTCTTTTTTTCCACGGGTTTCACTATGAGGCCGGCCTTGATGCACTTGGTGCACACCACGATGCGCTGCACCTGGCCGTTCCGCATGGCGCGGACCTTCTGGAGGTTGGGGTTGAAGCGGCGCTTGGTCACGTTATGGGCGTGGCTCACTATGTGTCCCATGACTGGCTTTTTCCCGCAAATTTCGCACTGTCTGGCCATGTGAAACCTCCTCCGAAAAATAAGGCCGGGCCTCCGAGCCCGGTTGAAAACGAAGCCGCGCGGCCGAGCTTCCGGCCGCCCATTGAGAACAGGGCTTTGTAGCCGATGCGGATCGATTTGTAAAGATTTTTTTGAGGCCTCTCAGCGCACCCGGCGCAGCAGCCGGGTCACGTCGTTGATCCGCAGTGTCTGGCCGGAGACCGACACGATGCCTTTTTCCCGCAGGGCCCTAAGCTCCTTGTTGATGCTCTCCCGGGTGGCGCCCACCATGTCGGCGAGGTCCTTCTGGGTGAGCCTAAGGCTTATCTCCATCGAGCCCGACTCGCGCCGGCCGAAGGTTTCGCCAAGCTCCAGGAGCTTTTTGGCGAAGCGTGCGGGAATGTTCAGAAAGCTCGTGTCCTCCAGAAGATCGTCGGTCTTCCGCAGGCGCGCCGAGAGAATGGAGAAGATGGACTCGATGGCGCCGTCGCTTTTTTTCAGGAAGTGCAGGAAATCGGCCCGGTTCAGGAGCAGGAGCCTGGAGGGGTCCACGGCCACGGCGTCGGCGGAGCGGGGCATGCCGTCCAGAAGGGCCATCTCGCCGAAAAAATCTCCGGCCGAGAATATGGTGACGATCATCTCGTCCCCGAGGCGCGAGGGGAGCACGATCTTAACGGCCCCGCTCTGGATGATGTAAAGGGTGGTGCCCTCGCTGCCCTTGCGGAAAAGGACCTCGCCCGCCTTCACCTTCTGCACGCGCAGAAGTGCGGCCAGGGCCGCGCGGTCCTCCGAGGAAAGTCCCTTGAAGAGGGGGATGTGGGCCAGAAGATCCAGTGGCTCCATTTAGCGAACCTCCCGTTCCGGCCCCGGCCATGCCGGAGCCCTGAAAATTCCGCCCGGTTCCTGCACCCGAAACATAATTTTTCATAGCACGATAAAACCCGCCCCGCAAGCCGCCAGGTAAACACCGTCAAGGCAAGCGAATTGGGATGGACAGGGCCCCCCCGGAATGGCGCTCCCCTTCCATGCCCGGACGGAACAGCCCTTAACTGGTTACCTTTAAAACACAAAGAGGGCGCGGCCTACGCCGCGCCCTCTTTGTTATGGGAGCCGCCCGGTATTGGGCGGCCTCATGCGTTTTTTAGTAACCCTTGCCCTTGAGCTCCTTCACGATGGAGACGTAGAAGCCGGGGGCGTCGAAGCCCGGGGTGATTCCCAGGACCTGATTCACCAGGTTGTAATGATCCACGCCCGCGCTGTACCAGGCGCCTTCCTGGGTGCCGCGGAAGGTTCCCCACTTGGCGGAGTTGACGGAGACGAGCCCGTCGTTGGCGCCCTCGTAGGCGAGAAGCAGGGGCCAGGTGGCCGCGAAGTACCAATTGCGGGCGTCGACGGCCATGGTCTTGATCTTGCCGGCCCAGCTCTGGTAGTAGATGCCGCTCATGTTGGGGGTGTTGGGGTTGAAGGTGTTATTCATGTAGCTGCGGGTAAGCTCGTAGCCGTTCTGGAGGCTGTTGGGGTTCTTGTCGCCGAAGATGAAGGCATACACGAAGTCGAGGGTGTCGCCCACCAGCCATTCGAGGGAGTCGGGCACGATCCCCAGGATCACGTCCGCCACAGCCGAGCCCCGGTGCGGCCCCGCGATGCTGGTGTAGGAGGCCACCTTCGCGGCCAGCCCCAGGTTGGAGATGGCGTAGCGGGTGTAGAGGGTGCCGTGGCTGTGGCCGATGATGTTGGCCTTGGCCTTGCCCGTCACCGCCAGTATCTGCAGGAACTGGGTCTTGAAGGAGGCCGCCTTGTTGGCGGTGGAGTCCATGCCGTTAACGCTCGTCACGTAAACCGTGGCGCCGTTCTGCCGCAGGGCGTCCGGGATGCCGTACCAGTAATCCACTATACCCAGGATCTGGGCCGAGGCCCCCATGCCGTGGGCCAGGACCACCGGGTACTTGGTGGCGCAGGTGCTGGACGATCCGCCGGCCAGAGCAACGCCCGGAAGAAGAAGAAGCCCCAGGATGACCGCGACGATCGCTTTTGCCTTCATGATTTCCCCCCGGATTGTTTTTGGTTTGATTTTGGTCTGAGACTTGATGGCGAGTTCGATCAAGTTTTGATCATACTTTACGGGGGAAGGGCGGAAGCCGCAATCAGGCCCGCGTGGGGTTTTGTCCCTATATTGGCTGATGCCGGAATTGCGGAAAAAGCATGACGGCCCGCCCAGCGAATGACACCAGATTAATGCCTTAGCATTATTTAAATGAAACCGCCCCGGCTGAAGCATGGCGCATCCAAAGCCAGCAACAGCCCGTCATCATTACCTTTCAGTAAGCATGGCAAAAAATGGGCAGGGGCGGCCGCCCCAAGCGCGGCCTTTTCACGGGGCGTGCGGAAAGATAGGAAAGGGCCTCATGCGAAAGGCAAGCCGGCCGGCCGATATGCACAAAAAAAAGAGGGCGCGGCTTACGCCGCGCCCTCCGTTCTGACCGGTCACAGTATTAGGCGATCTACTACCTTATCTTAGTAGCCCTTGCCCTTGAGTTCCTTCACGATGGAGACGTAGAAGCCGGGGGCGTCGAAGCCGGGGGTCACGCCGAAGAGCTGGTTCACCAGGTTCAGGTGATCCACGCCCGCGCTGTACCAGGCGCCTTCCTGGGTGCCGCGGAAGGTTCCCCACTTGGCGGAGTTGACGGAGACGAGCCCGTCGTTGTCGCCCTCGTAGGCCAGGAGGATGGGCCAGGTGGCCACGAAGTACCAGTTGCGGGCGTCGACGGCCATGGTCTTGATCTTGCCGGCCCAGCTCTGGTAGTAGATGCCGCTCATGTTGGGGGTGTTGGGGTTGAAGACGTTCGTCATGTAGCTGCGGGTGAGGTCGTAGCCGTTCTGGAGGGTATTGGGGTTGTCGTCGCCGAAGATGAAGGCGTACACGAAGTCGAGGGTGTCACCCACCAGCCATTCGAGGGAGTTGGGAACGATCCCCAGGATCACGTCGGCGATGACGCTGCCCCGGTGCGGCCCCGCGATGCTGGTGTAGGAGGCGACCTTAGTGGCCAGCCCCAGGTTGGAGATGGCGTAGCGGGTGTAGAGGGTGCCGTGGCTGTGGCCGATGATGTTGGCCTTGGCCTTGCCCGTCACCGCAAGGATCTGGAGGAACTGGGTCTTGAAGGAGGCCGCCTTGTTGGCGGTGGAGTCCATGCCGTTAACGCTCGTCACGTAAACCGTGGCGCCGTTCTGCCGCAGGGCGTCCGGGATGCCGTACCAGTAATCCACAATCCCCAGTATCTCGGCCGAGGCCCCCATGCCGTGGGCCAGGACCAGCGGGTACTTGGTGGCGCAGGTGGTGGACGATCCGCTGGCCAGAACCACGCTCGGAAGAAGAAGAAGCCCCAGGATGACCGCGACGATCGCTTTTGCCTTCATGATTTCCCCCCGGATTGTTTTTGGTTTGGTTTTGGTCTGAGACTTGATGGCGAGTTCGATCAAGTTTTGATCATACTTTACGGAAAAGTGGGGGGTTAAAACAATCATGCGTGCGTCGGGTTTTATGCTGATATTGGATCTATGCGGCACTACAAAAAAAGAATGACACGGCGTCTAATTGATTAAATGCTTTTCATGCTTTAGTATTAAAAAGGTGAAACTTCGTCTAAGCTGGCCCCGCAAGCCTTTTTGATACAACATATTTAGAATATTGATTTTTTATCAAAGATAACCAACTCGTCCAAGCGGCGGGAAAAAATGGATGACCCGGAGAAGGGACGGAGGAGAACCGTCCAAAACCACCCACACCAAGACGGATTTTTAGGGGGCGGAGGCTGAAGCGGGGGACGGTTTCGGGTTGGGGTTCCCCCCCGCCCGAAGTCTTACGAGTGCGAGATGGCGGCGGGCCTCTTCCCAGTCCGGCGCGAGCCGAACGGCCTCCGCAAGCTCATCCGCGGCATCCTCCACGCGCCCCTGGCGAAAGAGCACGATGCCGAGATCGTGGCGGGCCGCGGCGGAGGACGGATCGGCTGCAACGGCGCGCTCCAGCGCTTCCCGCGCCTCCGGCAGGCGTCCGGAGCGGGCGAGGATCAGGCCCATTCGGTGGAATGGCCGCCCGTAGCCTGGCGCGACGGCCGCGGCGCGGCCGTAGGCGGCAAGCGCGCCGCCGGGCTTTCCCAGGCGTTCGAGGCTAAGGCCCAGGTTAAGATATATCTCGGCCCGGTCCACGGCCGGGGCATCGGCGGGCATGAGGCCTGCGGCGAGGGAAAGCTCGCGGCGGGCGTCTTGGGGGCGGTTCATGGCAAGAAGCGCGAGACCCGCGCCGTAGCGGCCCTCGGCCCGGCCGGGGTTTTGGGCGGTCACGCGCCTGAAGGCGTCCAAGGCCTCCACGTCGCGGCCCTCCTGGAGAAGGAGAAAGCCCAGGGCCTGGCTGGCCACGGAGAGCTTGGGATCTATCCTCAGGGCCTGGCGGAACTCGGCCTCGGCCTCGGCGCCTTGGCCGGTGGCGAAAAGCTCCACGCCAAGGTTGAAGTGGCCGTCCGCCATCAGGGGCCGCTCACCCACCACCGCGCGGTAGTGGGTGAGCGCCTCGGCGTGGCGGCCCCTTTCGGCCAAAAGCCTTGCGAGGTTGCCGTGGGCCATCCAGGCGGATGGATTTTTTTCGAGGGTGTCGCGCCAGAGGGTTTCAGGGTCGGAGAAGGTCCTTGCCCGTGAAAAGGACAGGAAGGCCAAAAGGGCCAGTAGGAGGCAGGAGATCAGCCCCGCGGCGATTTTTTGAATTTTGCCGGGCATGAAAAGGAATGAGAATTAATCCCCAAGCATTTCATCTCCCGGGGCTTCACGGTGAGGCCCGATTTTTCGGGCGGCTCGTAGACCGGACGGTTCATGGGGCGGGTTTTCAAAAGCCCGCGGGACGCGAGGTCAATTCTTTTCCGCGCTATCTCCCGGTATTCGGCCGACGTCTCCGCGCCCGCGGCCTTCCGCCCGTGGAGAACGGCCGCCACCGCCGTGGTGCCCACCCCCATGAAGGGGTCCACCACCAGCGAGCCCTTTTCCGTCATGGATAAGACCAGCCGCTCGATGAGCTCCACGGGAAACTGGCAGGGGTGGATGGTTTTTTCCACGTGGTTGTGCTTGACGTTGGGGATCACCCACAAATCGCCGGGATTTTTCCCCAGCGGATTGCACGAATAGCTCCCGGCCTTGGGGCCCTTGAAATATTTCTTGCCCGGATATTTTTGGGGCGTGCGCACCGGATCGAGATCGAAAATATAATCATCCGACTTGGTGAACCACATGATGGTCTCGTAGCGGCCGGAAAAGCGGCGACGGCAGTGAAGGCCGTGCTCGAAGTGCCAGACTATGCGATTCCGCATGGTAAGCCCAAGCCGGACGAAAACGGGGTAAAGCAGGATGTCGAGGGGAATGATCGCGCCGCCGTCCACATGGTTTCCCACCTGCCAGCAGATGCTTCCGCGCGGGGACAGTATCCGGGCGCATTGGGCGATCACCCTTTCCTGCTGTGCCGCGTACTGCTCGATGCCCTGCCGCTCCTCGTAGACCTTCCCTATGTTGTAAGGAGGCGATGTCACCACGAGGTCCGCCGCGCCGTCAGGCATTGCGGCCAAAAGGTCCAGGCAGTCGCCGGGGTGCAGAGTCACATCGTTTCGCGGGTCGTAGCGGTCCCCCATCACTATGGTGGAAGCCGGGGCGAAGATACGGTCCAGCGGGCCGTCGGAAAATGAAGAAGCGGCTTTTTGGCGGGGGCTCGGCATGGGCGTTACCTTATATTATGGCGGAACACGCCTCAGCACCGCAGGCAGCGCAGCTTGGCCAGCTCCTCGGCGTAGCCGTAGAGATGCAGGCCCTTGGATTCCACGATAAGCTCGCCGTCGGCCACCCCAATGGCCGCGGCCATGTACTCCTTTAAGTGCTGGATTCCGGCGAGGTTGGCCGGAAGCCCCGCCCACAGGTCCCAGGAGCGGAAGTAGACGAAGAAGTGGAGCGCGCCGTCCTGAATGCGGGTGTCGATGTGCCGCAGGCAGGGCGGATCCGTGAGGGCCAGGTCCTGGGGCCGCCCCACCTGGAGGATCATCTGGTTGTTGCGGTGCCCGCTTTCGCGGTAGGCGGCGATTACCCACTCGATCTGGTTGAGAAAAAGCTCGCCGTCCTCCTCGAACACGATCTTGCCGTCCACCGGGCGCTTGTTGACGATCTCGGGCGCCCCCGCCCGCCACCATTCGAGAAGCTCCCCGGCGATGGGCGCGCGGGTGAGGCGCTCGCCGTAGGTGTAGGACTCCCCCGGGGCCTTGGCCGGGCTCATGAGGTACTCCAGGTAGGAGCGGTCCCGGCCCGGGCCGCCGTAGATGTACTCGTGCTCCACCGGGGGGGGGATTCGC
>JAKAGN010000146.1 GCA_021815525.1 Deltaproteobacteria bacterium | reverse complement strand
AGGCGGCCCGGCACCGAGCGCACCATGTAGCCGGGCAGCCGGTGCATGAGGTACTGGGCGTTTTCGAGGGAAAAGGGGTCCGGCAGATCATTGTGGTCCACGGCAAGGATCAATACCTGGGCGAAGGAGGGGCGCTGGCCGCGGGGCATGGATGGCAGATCGGGGCCGACGAGGGTTACCCGGCCGTGTTGCACGAGGCCGGGATCGAAGGTGGCGAGTATGGTGGAAAGGCTCGCCTCCGAAGGGTGGCCCAGCTCCACGAAGACGTCCTCGGAGAGCACCACCTCGGGCTTTCCGCGGCCCGTGGCCGCGAAGCCGAAGCGGCGGGTAAGCTCGGCCGGCGCAAGGGGCTCGTCCCGCGTCACGGAGCGGGCCTGGCGGGCCGCGGCGAACTCGCGGGCGCGGCGGACGAGGGGCGCCATGTCGGCCAGGGGAGGTCCAGAGTGAGCGGCTTCGTGATCGTCTCGTTCCATGCTGTCCTTAAAACGAGCGTTCGGTTGTATTTTGGGAAAGGGTAACTAACGGTTACCGGCGTTCACCATAACCCAAGCTCCGGCCCCGGTCAAGTTTTTATGACGCGCGCGACGCGTTGCGTAATAATATAAGGTCGGCTGCCTTGCGTTGACGGAGGACTACAAAAAAAATTTGTCCTTGCTCCTGTTGCAATGCCCCGCGGCTTGGTATATGGATTGATATGCGACAGTATGGAAAGTTGCCCGGTTTTCGAGGCTTGGGTTCTTCTCCACCGAAGGAGGCTTTCATGACGACTCCCCAGCACTGCCCCGGCTACGAACAGTTCAAGAACCTGAAATCCTTCACCTGCAAGTGCCCCAAGTGCGGCATGGAGATGGAAATCTTCTCCGACGAGTTCGACAAGGCCCACAAGTGCAAGGGCTGCAACGAACCCATCGACTTCACCAAGTGCCAACTTTCCGACTGAACAGGAAGGCCCCCCTGCCCTCCCCCGCACCAGGGGGAGGGTCTTTCAGGCGCCGAAACATCTTCGCGTTCCCCGGCGAGGCGGCCTTCCCCGTTTGTTGTATTTTTTTCTTGACCTTTCTCTAATAATAACTATTATCAAATTCAAGGGCGGAAGTAAAGCCTTGTTTCAAAATCGAGCCATAAGAATGACGCGGCAACGCAAAGTCATCATGGAAGAGCTTCAAAAGGTGCACAACCACCCCACGGCGGACCAGGTCTACGATCTCGTCCGCAGGCGCATCCCCAGGATCAGCCTGGCCACGGTCTACCGGAACCTCGATGTCCTGTCGGAGTCCGGAGTGATACTGAAGCTGGAGCTAGGCTGCGCGCAGCGCCGTTACGATGGGGACATGAGGCCCCACTACCACGTGCGTTGTGTCCGTTGCGGCAAGGTGGGCGACGTGTTCATTCCGCCCATTTCCGTGCCGGACGTGGGGCCCGTGGAGCATTTCTCCGTGGAGGGGCACCGGGTGGAGTTCTTCGGCGTATGCGACGAGTGCGCGGAAAGAACCGAAACGCACACTGCCTGATTGCAGCCCCCTGCTTTCCGGCTTCCCTTCCGCGCATCTTCCCCATCCGTGCGCGAACAGCCCCAGGCGGCTCCGCGCCCGGGGTTCTTTTCCTCCTTTTAACCCCCACGCCGTGAAAGGAGAATATCCATGCCTGCCCTCAAGGGAACCCGAACCGAGAAAAACCTTCTGGCGTCCTTCGCCGGCGAGAGCCAGGCCAGGAACCGCTATACCTACTTCGCGGGCCAGGCCCGGAAGGACGGGTACGTGCAGATCGCCGACATCTTCGAGGAAACCGCCAACCAGGAGAAGGAGCACGCCAAGCGCTTCTTCGGCTTCCTTACCGGCGGCGAGGTTGAGATAACGGCGGCCTTCCCGGCCGGCGTCATCGGAACCACCAGGGACAACCTCCTGGCCGCCGCCGCCGGCGAGCACTACGAGCAGAGCACCATGTACCCCGGCTTCGCCAAGATCGCGCGCGAGGAAGGCTTCCCCGAGATCGCCGCCGTGTGGGACAAGATCTCCGTGGCCGAGCGCCAGCACGAGAAGCGCTACCGGGCCCTTGCCGCCAACGTCGAGGCCGGACGCGTCTTTGCGCGCGAGAAATCCGTCACCTGGCGCTGCCGCAACTGCGGATACCTGCACGAGGGAACCGAGGCCCCGGAGCAGTGCCCGGCCTGCGCGCATCCCCAGGCCTACTTTGAACTCCTGGGCGAAAATTGGTAAGCGCCCGTCTAAAAACGCGATACTTAGGCGTTGCGCTTCGAAGCCGGTTTCGGTCACGTACAAAACCGGGGTCCCCAAGAAATCGCAGATTTCTTGGGGTGGCATTACGCTCCCTCACCGGTTTCTCGCGCGCCTTGCATTTCATCGTTTTTATCCAGGCTGACATCGTGCCTTTTACTGCGGGCCGACATCGAAACCGCGGGACAACCGAAAAACCTAAAGGGGAGGATCCATCATGGCCGCGAGAGGCGAAGTCTACAAGTGCGGAGTGTGTGGAAACATTGTTGAAATGCTCTTTGCGGGCGGCGGCGAGCTGGTCTGCTGCGGGCAGCCCATGAATCTCTTGGTGGAGAACACCGTGGACGCCGCCAAGGAGAAACACGTTCCGGTCATCGAGAAGACCGCCGACGGCTTCAAGGTGAAGGTGGGCGCGGTGGCCCATCCCATGGAGGAGAAGCACTACATCCAGTGGATCGAGCTTCTGGCGGACGGAAAATCCTACATCCAGTTCCTCGCGCCCGGCCAGGCCCCCGAGGCCACGTTCTGCATCAAGGCCGACAAGGTTACCGCCCGGGAGTACTGTAACCTGCACGGCCTCTGGAAAACGGCCTGAATAAAAACGCGAACTGCGGCGTCATGCTGAAGGGCCGATTTCGGTCACGTACGAAAAGTACGCTCCCTCATCGGTCCTCCCGCGTTCCTTGCATTTCATCGTTTTTCTTCAGGCCGTTGAATCAGGCTGTCCAGCCGGGCCTTTCAGCGGGCCGGCAAACACTCGCGGGCGCGGCTTCCCGGCGGACATGGTTTCCGCCGGGAACTTGCGCCCGATTTTTCCCAGAGGAGGACTTATGCTGGGCGAACGGATGGAAAAGGCCCTGTGCGGCCAGATCACGGCGGAGCTTTACTCCTCCTACCTCTACCTTTCCATGTCCGCCTGGTTCTCGAGCCAGGATTTAAACGGCTTCGCCAACTGGATGCGCGTCCAGGCCCAGGAGGAGCTGGTCCACGCCATGAAGTTCTACGACTTCATCGTAAGCCGCAACGGGCGCGTCACCTTAAACGCCGTGGAGGGACCGCCCACCGACTGGGCCTCGCCCCTTGCCGCGTTCCAGGACGCCTACGCCCACGAGGTGAAGGTGACGGGCCTCATAAACGGCCTCGTGGATCTGGCCATCGACGAGCGCGACCACGCCACCAAGGTGTTCCTGAACTGGTTCGTGAACGAGCAGGTGGAGGAGGAGTCCAACACGTCCACCCTGGCCGGGCAGCTCAAGGTCATGGGCGACGCGTCCGGGGCGCTGTTCATGCTGGACCGGGAGCTGGGGCAGAGGGTCTTCACCCCGCCCGCCCCCACCGAGCAGACCGCCTAAAAACGCGATCCGCTGCGTTGCGCGGGCTCTTGCGCTCGGTCACGTATGAACAATACGCTCCCCTCGCGCGCGGCTCGCGCGCCTTGCGGCTCATCGTTTTTAGGCGGTCTGCGGGTGCTCGCCGGTCAAGGCTTCAGCCGTGGCCCTTTCCTGCGGGTGCGCGGCGGTCAAGGCTTCGCCGCGGCCCTTTTCGGCGGGTGCGCGCCGGTCAACTGCTAACGGGTTCTGCTATCGCCAAGCAGGCGGAAAGGCGGGAAAATCATGGACAGCACATATAAGTGCACAAACTGCGGCTACACACTGGAGGCGCCCGCTCCGCCCGAGGAGTGCCCCTCCTGCCACGAAAAATGCGAGTTCGTGGACGTCACCTGCTACATCCCCGAATGCAAGGGCAGGCCCACGGATGAGCGACTCGGCTGAGCCCGGCCCGAGAAACCGCCTCGCCCGGGAAAAGAGCCCCTATCTTCTCCAGCACGCGGCTAACCCCGTGGACTGGTTTCCCTGGGGGCCGGAGGCATTCGCCGAGGCAAGGCGCCGCGATGTCCCGGTGTTCCTCTCCATCGGCTACGCGGCCTGCCACTGGTGCCACGTCATGGCCCACGAGTCCTTCGAGGATAAGGAGATCGCGCGGGTCGTCAACCGCGGCTTCGTGGCCGTGAAGGTGGACCGCGAGGAGCGCCCGGACGTCGACCACCTCTACATGAACGTGTGCCAGGCCCTGACCGGCCGCGGCGGCTGGCCGCTCTCGGCCTTCCTCACCCCCGACGGCCTCCCCTTCTTCGCCGGAACTTACTTTCCGCCCCGCTCACGCTTCGGCGCGACGGGCTTCTTCGAGCTTCTGGGGAACGTCTCGGTCCTCTGGCGCGACGACCGGCCCCGGGTGCTTGCCTCGGCCGGTCGCATAGCCGACGCCTTCGGAAGCGATGCGGCCGGGCCGCCCGCGCCTGTGACCAGCGCCGTGCTCCAAAAATGCCGCGCCGACCTCGCCGCCGCCTACGACGCGGAGCGCGGGGGCTTCGGCGGGGCCCCCAAGTTCCCAACCCCGCACCAGCTCTCGTTTCTCATCGGGCGGCACCGCGCAAACCCGGACCCCGCGGCCCTTTCAATGGCCACGGCCACCCTCTCCGCCATGAAAAACGGCGGAATCCGCGACCAGCTCGCGGGCGGCTACCACCGCTACAGCGTTGACGCGGCCTGGCTCGTGCCCCACTTCGAGAAGATGCTCTACGACCAAGCCGGAATCGCCGAGGCCTTCATGGACGCCTACGAGGCCACCGGGGAGCCCGCCTACGCCGACGAGGCCGGAAGCATCCTCAGCTGGGTCATGACGGACTTAAGCTCTCCCGAAGGCGCGTTCCTCACGGCCCTGGACGCCGACTCCGAGGGCCGCGAAGGCCTCTTCTACACGTGGACGCCCGGCGAGATCATCGACGCCCTGGGCCCGGCCGACGGCATCCTTGCCTGCCGCTTCTATGGCGTAACCGACAAGGGAAACATGGAGGACGGCCGAAGCGTGCTTTCCATACCGCTTACGCCCGCCGAGTTCGCCGGCCGCGAGGGCCTGGACCCGGCAGGCTTCGCCCCGCGCCTTGAAGAGTGGCGGAAAAAGCTCCTCGCGGCCCGGAACCGTCGCCCACGCCCCGCTCTCGACGACAAGGTGCTCGCGGGCCAAAACGGCCTCATGGTGGCGGCCCTGGCCCGGGCCTCGAAGGTCCTTTCCGAGCCCGGCTATCTGGCGGCCGCCCGGCGCGCCGCCGCCTTCATCGAAAAGACCCTCACGGACGCCACGGGCCGCCTCCTGCGCCGCTTCCGCGACGGAGACGCCGCCGTCCCCGCCTTCCTGGAGGACTACGCCTTCGTAACCCGCGGCATGATAGCCATCCACGAGGCCAGCGGGGACCCCGAGAGCCTCTCCCGCGCCCTCTTCCTGCAGGCCGAGACCCTGCGCATATTCGGCGAGCCGGACGGAAGCGGTGCGCTCTTTTTCACGGGCCTCGGCAACGAGCCCCTCTTCGCCCGCACCCGGGACGCCTACGACGGCGCGCTCCCGTCCGGGAACTCCGCAGCGGCCGCCAACGCGGCGGCCCTCTTCAGGCTCACGGGCGATGCCGCCCACCGCGAGCGGGCGCTTTCCATAGCCGGGCGCTTCGGATCCGAAATCGCGGCCCATCCAACCGGCTTTTCAGCCATGCTTTCCGCCGTGGCGCCGCTGCTTGGGGGAGATTGGAGGAGCGATCCATGCGACGGCGCATCGTAATCGGGCTTTTGGTCTTGTTGGCGGCCGCGCCGGCCTACTTCCTTTTCGCGGACGGCCGAAAGGGCGAGATCCGCGAGTACCGGGGCCAGCGCCTGTCCCCCTTCGACCGGTCCTACGACAACTCCATAGCGGGCCCCCAGAAGGTGGACCCGGCCGCCTACCGCCTCGCGGTCACCGGCCGGGTGGAAAAGCCGCTCTCGCTCACCCTGGGCGAGGTGCTGGCGCTCCCGGCCCAGGAGCGCGTCATAACCCTGTACTGCGTGGAGGGCTGGAACGAGAGGCTCCTGTTCAAGGGCGTGCGCCTGGCGGACATCCTCGCCAAGGCCCGCCCCAAGCCGGGCGTGACCACCGTGGTCTTCCGGGCCGCCGACGGCTACAGCTCGGCGCTTTCCTACGATTACGTTATGAAAAAGGACATCCTCCTTGCCTTTTCCATAAACGGCGTGACCTTGGACGCCAAGCGGGGCTTTCCCTTTCAGGTTGTGGCGGAGGACAAACTGGGGTACAAATGGGTGAAGTGGGTGACGGGCATCGAGCTTTGGAACCAGCCCTACAAGGGCTACTGGGAGCAGCGGGGCTACTCCGACGAGGCCGGCGTCAAAGGCGGCGGGCGGGACTGAAACGCGGCGCTGCAGCGTTCAATTCCTGGACTCATCACTAATAACACTTTGATTTTTTGGATGTTAGGCGCATCGAACCTTTGCGGGGGAGAAAACGTCCATGAAAAAGATCGTGCTTCTCGCGTTGGTTGCGGCCCTTTCGGCGGGCGTGGCCGCCCTGGCCCAGGAAGCGGCCCCGGCCGTGAATAACGGCGCGCCCGAGATCGTCCTTTCGGTATCCAAGGGCGACATCGCCTTTCCCCACCAAAAACACCAGAAGGCGCTTAACGACTGCAACCTCTGCCACAAGATGTACCCCAAGGAAAAAGGCGTCATCGCCCGCCTGAAGGACGCCGGAAAACTGGAACCCAAAAGCGTGATGAAGGCCTGCATCGGCTGCCACCGGGACCGCATGGAGGCAAAGTTGAGC
>JAKAGN010000145.1 GCA_021815525.1 Deltaproteobacteria bacterium | reverse complement strand
CCTAAACCCGGTCAAGGTCCTCCGGGGTGTTGACGTTCATGAAGGAGACAAGGCCCGGGTCCGCGTCCACAAGGCGCGCCACCGGGACCTTTTTCACCTTGACGCCGCCGAAAAAGCCCGACAGCTTGAAGCGTCCGGCCCTGAGACGCTCGGTCACGGCCGGCAGGCAGCGGCGGGAGTAGACGGCGCAGAGGGGCTCCAGGCCCAGCGCGTTTTCCGGCACCACCACGTCGTCCGTCTCCCGGGTTTCGGCTATCAGGGAACGGATCAGCTCCGGTCGCAGAAAGGGGACGTCGCAGGGGGCCACGAAGACGTGCGGGGTTTTCGCGTAAAAAAGCGCCGTGTGCAAGCCCGAAAGGGAGCACGCGGCGGGGACGGGGTCGGAGAACACCGCCAGATCCAGGAACAGGAAGGCCGCCACGTCGTTGGCCGCCACGAAGACCTCGCCACAGGCCTCCGACAACGCCTCCGCCACCCTGGCCGCGATGGGACGCCCGCCCACCGCGGCCAGTGCCTTGTTGACGCCCTCCATGCGGGAGCTGGCCCCTCCGGCCAGGATCACACCCGTTACGTCCTCAGGTTTCAAGGCGTCTCTTCCTTGGTCCCACGCGGGATCCGCGCACGCCTTGAAAGCAGGATCGCGCCCGCAAGGAGAAGGGCGAGGGCCGCCAGGATGAGACCTGGGCTCGCGGCGCTTCCGGGGTCGATTCCCACGGCCGAGACGAAGCAGCCGCCGCCGCCCGAATCGGCGGATTTCTTGGACGAAGAGGACGAGCCGCCGTCGCTTGCAGGCGCGCCGAGGCCCGAGGGGTCCACCACCCGGCCGTTAACCGCGCCGTCGGCGTCGTCGGCCCCGCCGTCCGTTATGGTTACCGTTATGCGGGTGCGGGTTGCGTCGAAAACCGCCGCGCCCGAGGCCGCGAGGTCCTTCCAGCCGCTCCTGCCGTACTTGTACCAGGATGCCCCGGCGGGAGCCGCCGACGGGAGTATGATGACGTACTGGGCCGCTCCGCCGGGCGCCACGGTCATGGTGAGATTCACGAGCCCGTAGGGAAGCGTGGCCGGCCGGCCCGTTGTCGCCGTGATGGTGGCTGGATCCACCGGGGCCAGGGCCACAAGGGTCCCGGCGACGGCGTGGAAGCCAAGGCCGCCGGCGTTGTCGAAGGTCTTCATGGTGACGTCCGCGCCCGGGAAGAGGGCGTCGGCGAGGCCGTTGTCACCAACCGTGACGGAGACTGCGTCGGAGGACGTGTAGCCGCAGGGGGCCGAGGTGCTGAGGATGAAGCTTAGCACCGTGGGGCCCGCCACCTTGGGCGCCACGAAGGTGGCGGTGGGGCCTTCGGGGTCGGAGAGCGCCACGGCCGGCCCGGCGGTCTGGGTCCAGGCGTAGGAGAGGAAGGAGCCCATGCGGCTCGTTGCCGCTCCACCCACGCTCGCGGTGCGGCCCTCCTCCATGATGCCGTCGTTGCCGGCGTCGGATACAGGGAAGGCCGCGCCGCACACCGCCACGGGGTAGCCCGCCGAGATCCAGTCGTTCATGCCCGGTACCATGTTGTAGAGCTTGGTGAAGCCGTGCGCCGCCAGGAAGTTGACGGCCTGGGTGCTGCGGCCGCCCACGGCGCAGGTGACCAGCATCTCGGCCGAAGGATCCAGCTCGTTGTAATGAGCCATGAGGTAGCCGCTGGTCCAGGGGTAGTTCATGGCGCAGTAGATGTGCCCGCCCGCGACGCAGAACTCGGTGGCGTTTTCCCGCACGTCCAGGATGCGGAGGCCGGGCCTGGTTTCCAGGAGGGCTTTGGCCGCGGCCGGGGTGACGTTTCCGGCGAATGCCGACATGCCGGCGTCCCAGGTCTTGTTCACTCCGTCGGGCGTAAGGTCCGCCGGATCGGTTTTCCCCAGGGCCGGGTCGGCGTCGGAGTCCACCGAGTCGTTTCCGCCAGCGTCCTTGGCGCTGAAAAGATACCCGAGGGCCGGGGTGAAGCGGGCGTAGTAGGAGCCCGGCGCGGGCACTGACATCTGGTAGAGCCCGCCCCCGGCCGTGGTGGTCTGGGCCACGGAGCAATCGCAGGACGCGTCGTAGAGCTTCACCGTTACGCCGTTCAATCCCGGCTCGCCCTGCTCGCGGACGCCGTTCTTGTTGAGGTCGTCCCAGGCAATGCCCGAGACCGCCACCGTGTAGCCGATGTCGTGGTCGGTCACGCGCACCTCGTCGCTGGCCGAGCCTCCGCACTTGGCGGAGACGGTGATGCTGAAGACGAGGTCCTGGTCGCCGGTCACAAGGGGCGCGGTGAAGGTGGGCTTGGCCGCGTGAGCGTCGGAGAGGGTCACGGCCGGGCCCGAGACCTGGGTCCAGGTGTAGGCGGCGAAGCCCGCGGTGGATGAAAGCGAGCCGTCCAGGGTGACTATGGATGCCTCGTCCACGGTCTGGTCCGGGCCCGCGTCCGCCGCCGGGAAGGCCGCGGCGCAGGTCACCGTCGGGTAGCCCGCGGAGATCCAGTCGTTCATGCCCGGCACCATGTTGTAAAGGTGCGAGAAGCCCTTGGCGAGGAGGAAGTTCACGGCCTGGGTGCTGCGGGGCCCCATCGCGCAGGTGACGAGTATCTCGGAAGCGGGGTCCAGATCCGCGTAGTGCGCCGCCAGGTATCCGGATGTCCAGGGATAGTTTACGGCGCAGGCTATGTGCCCGCCGGCGGCGCAGAACTCGGTGGCGCTTTCCCGGACATCCAGCACCAGGAGGTTCCGGTTGGTCTCCACCATGGCCTTGGCCTGGGCCGGGGTGACGTTGCCCGGGAAGAGGTAGAAGCCGGCGTCGAGGGCCAGGTTGCCGCCGTCGGTGGAAAGGGCCGCGGCGTCGGTCCTGAAGGCGCCGCGGTCGGCGTCGGAGTCGGTGGCGTCGCTCCCCTGGTCCTTCAGGGTGAAGACGTAGCTCTTGGGCGGGGTGAACACGGCGTACCAGGAGCCCGCCTTGGTCACGGTCACGTGGTAGAGGCCGCCGCCAGCGGTGGTGACGCTCCCCGCCAGGCAGTCACACGAGGAGTCGTAGACCTTGACGGTCACGCCGTCGATGCCCGCCTCTCCCTGCTCGCGGATGCCGTTCGTGTTGATGTCGTTCCAGACGATGCCGGAGACTGTGCCGGAAAAGCCCACGTCCGTGACGTTCACGTTCACCGTGTCCGTGGCCGTGGGCCCGCAGGCCGCCTCCACAGTGAGCTTGAAGGTAAGCACCTGGTTTCCGGTGACGAGCGGAGCTGTAAAGGAGGGCGAGAGGGTGTCCGCGCCGGAAAGAGTCACGGCTGGCCCGGCCGTCTGGACCCAGGAGACCGCCCAGATTCCCTGGGTGGAGGAGCCCGCGCCGGAAAGGTGCGCCAGCGCCCCCTCGTCCACGGTCTGGTCGTCCCCGGCCGTGGCCGCGGGGTAGCTGCCGGCGCAGGTGGCCGCGCCCCCGGTCCACGCCGCCATGCCGCCCGACATGGCCCTCACGTCCGCGAAGCCCTGGGAGGATAGCCATGCCGCGGCCTTTGCCGCAAGAGAGCCGTCCGCGTCCACCAGTAGCACGGTCTGTGACGGGTCGAGCGCGCCGGCCCCGGCCTTCAGGCCCGCGGGCCAGGAAAGGTTTTCGGCGCAGTAGATGTGCCCGGCGCAAAAGGCCGTGTTGTCCCTAAGGTCGATCACAAGCGGCGAGGGCCGGGAAAGCGTGAGGGCGAGCGCGTCGGCGGGCGAGAGTATGGATCCGTAGAGCCATGAGCCGCAGTCGAGGGCGTGGTCCACGCCGTCCTCGCTGAAGGAAACGGCGGCCGTGCGGCCCGTGTCGGGGTCGGCGTCGGAGTCGATGGCGTCGTTTCCGCCCTGGTCCACTGGGGATATGATCCGGCCGGAGGGGAGCACGAACTCCGCGTAGTAGTCGCCGGCGGAGGGAACGGGCATGGAGTAGAAGCCGTTCGCGTCGGTGACCGTGGAGTTCACCAGGGTCCCTTCGGGCGAATGGTACAGGTTCACCGTTATCCCGGAGAGCCCCTGCTCGCCGGCGTCCTGGATGCCGTCGTGGTCAGCGTCGTTCCACACGAAGCCCTTTGCCCGGGCCGTGAAGCCCACGTCCGTCACCGTGATGGTGACGTCCTTCACGGCCGATGCCCCGCAAAGGGCTGTGACGGTGAGCCGGAACACCAGGTTCACGGGGGCGTCCACCCTGGGGGTGGTGAAGGAAGGCGAAAGCGTGTCCGCGCCCGAGAGCGTCACTGCGGGCCCGGAGACCTGGGCCCAGGAGTAGGAGGCGATGGCGTCCTGGGTGGAGCCGGAGCCGTTCAGCGTTACCAGGGTGTCCTCGGTCACGGCCTTGTCCTGGCCGGGATCGGCCACGGGGTAGGCCGCGGCGCAGGTGTAGGAGCCGCCGGTCCAGGAGGACCAGGGGGCCGCCATGTACGAAACGTGCGAGAAGCCCTGCTGGATCAGGTAGTTGGCTGCAAGTGTGGCGTCGAAGCCGTCAGCGCCGGTGACGAGCACCTGGGCCGCGGCGGAGATGCCGGAGTGGTCCAGCGAGGTCCCGTTCCACGGACGGTTCACCGCGCAGGGCGCGTGTCCGGCGCAGAAGGCGCCGTTGTCCCGGACATCGATGGTGACGAGACCGGACTGGGTCGCCACAAGGGTCTTGGCGCCGTCGGCGGTCAAGCCCCCGGAGAGGGCGCGGGCCCCGGCGTCCGCCGTCTTGCTGGCCGTGGCGTTGAAAGAGATGGCGTCGGTCCGGGCCGTCGCCGGATCGGCGTCCGAGTCCACCGAGTCGTCCCCGCCCTGGTCCTTGGGGGAATAGAGCCAGCCCGGGGTTTTGGGGAACTGGATGTAGTAGGTGCCGGCGGCGGGGCTGGGAAGAAAGATGTAAGCCCCGTTGGCGTCCGTCACGGCGCTCGACACGAAGGAGTTGTCCGCGGACTTGCGAAGCTCAACCGTAAGCCCCGCGCGGCCCGTTTCGCCGCCGTCCCTGATTCCGTCGCCGTCGGTGTCGTTCCACAGGGTCCCCCTTATGGAGACCGGGTTGAAGTAGGCCACGATGGAGACGTTGCAGGTTACGTTCAAGGTGTGAGGGTTGTCGTACTGATTGCCGGCCTCGACGCTGAAGGTCCAGTGGGAGAACTCGTAGCCCGAGGTGGGATAGGCCTGGAAGGTGTGGTTGCCGGACTCGTTTATGGTGAAGGCGTCGGGAAAGCTGGACGAGTAGTGGCTGAGGCCCGGGCCGGTTGTATTGACGGTGCCTGGGGGCACCAGGAAGCCGCCTACGATAGAGGGAGCGGGGCTGACATTCACGGTCAGCGTGGAGCCCGCCCCTCAGGCGTGCAAGGGTGGCGGCAGGACGAAGGCGTCCACGAAAAGAGCGGCCAGGGTGAAGATGAAAAGGGTGGCTACGGACGAAACCAGGCTCTTTTTCATGGCGCTTTCGCTCCTTGGCGGGACGGCGCGCCGCGGCGGGCTTCTCGTCCGCGCGGCGCAATCAACGGGTTTTCAGGCTCAGTCGAATCTTGGAAGGTTACATTATCATTATACACCAGGTAGTCGCGCCATGCAAACTCTACCATTTTACTGGGAAGCCTGGCCGTGCATTTTTATGCGGCCGGCGGCCGTCGCCGGCCAGGAAGCCAGCGTTTTCAGGCTTCCACGTTTTGACCGGCAAGATGCGAAGCCGCTCCAGGACCTGCTCCGTGCGTGCAACGCACGCGCGGAGCAATTATCGGGGGGCCTGGTGGACGTAGTCTCCCCGGAAGCCTGTGGCGCTTTATAAAAAGTCCGCGAAGTGGCGGCGGGTGCGGGTGAAGAAGGCCAAGCCCGCCGCCAGCACCAGGGCGCCCAGGATGGTGACGGAAAGAAGCGGGAGCAGGGACAAGGGTTTTCCCCACAAAAGGACGTTCCGGAACTCCTCCACGATGGTGGTGAGGGGGTTTAGGTACAGGAGGATGCGCAGCCCCCCGGGCACTGCGCTTACCGGGTAGAACACGGGGGTGAGGAAGAAGAGGAGCTGGGTGGCGAGCGACACGGCGGGCGAGAGGTCCCGGACGAAGACGCCGGCCGCGGCCAGGAGATAGGAGATGCCCAGGGCGAGGAGGACGAGGGGGGCGTAGAGAAGGGGCGCGAGGAGAATGGACGCCGGCGCGCGGCCCAGGACGAAGAGGGAGAGAAGGGCGAGGATCAGAAGCCCGATCAGGGAGTGCAAAAGGGCCGAGAGGAGGTTCACCAGGGGCAGCACCGAAAGGGGAAAGACCACCCTCTTGACGTAGCCGGGATGCGATGGAACGAGGCCGGGGGCGGCCTTGACGCACTCGGAGAAGAGGTCGAAGGCGAGAAGCCCCGCGAAGAGGGCGAGCGCGTACTCGGCGTGGGAGCCCGTGCTTCCGCCCTCCCAGCGGATCCGGATGACCACCGAGAACGCGAAGGTGTAGACGAGAAGCAGCGACAAGGGCGTGAGGAAGGACCATGCGAGCCCGAGGACGGTTCCCCGGTAGCGCCGCAGAACTTCCAGGCGGGCCAGGCGCAGGCAGAGCCCCCGGTGGGCCAGGATTTCCCTGAGGCCTTCGGCCGCGGAAGCGGCCAGGTCTGCGATAAGGGATCTCATGGCCGTCATACCGGGCAAGGGGGCGCCGGAGCCTTGGAGGAGGGCGGCGGCTTGGGCGGGGGCACCTTGCGGGCCACGATGGTGAAGGTCGCGCCTTCGTCCGGCGCGCTTTCCACGTCCAGGCGGAATCCGTAGGCCGTGAGTATTCGGTGCACGATGGAAAGCCCAAGGCCCGTGCCCTGGGGCTTTGTGGTGAAGAAGGGCTCGAACAGGCACTGGAGGGTTTTCTCGTCCATGCCGGGGCCGTCGTCCGTGACCCGGATCAGGACCTGCCCGTCCGGGGCGTTCTGGGCGTAAACGGCTATG
>JAKAGN010000144.1 GCA_021815525.1 Deltaproteobacteria bacterium | reverse complement strand
CCGTCGTAGCGCTTCTTGGGGTCCGAGGACGAAAGAAGCGGCAGGACCGCCGCCTTGGGAACCCGCGCGCCCCGGCGGGCCAGGACCTCCACCGCGGCCACGCGGACGCCCGGGTCCGGGTCCGAAAGAAGCCCCGCCACCGCGTCCTCCCGCGCCGGGGCGTTTCCCTTCAAAAGCGCCCGCAGCACGGCCCGGCGGACCTCCGGGGCCGGGTCATCCAAAAGACCCGCCAGGGCCGGGACCCGGTCCGGATGCTGCGCCAGGGCCTCCACCGCCATGCGGCGGATGCTCGACCGTCCGTCGGAAAGCCTTTTCGCCGCCGCGCCCGCGACGGCCCCGAAGTCCGCCTCGTTCAGGGCCGAAAGCTCCGAGAGGGCGCTCTGCCGCGCCGCCTCGTCCTCGCCGAAAAGGGCCGCCGCGAGCTTCTCCCGCGCGCCCGGGACCGAAAGCTCCACCAGGGCCGCGAAGGGGGCGTCGTAGGCCTCGGCCAGCGGCGCCAGGAGGGGCGCCTGCCCGCGCGCGCCCATCAGCGCCAGGGCTCGGGCCGCCTCCCGGGGATGAGCCGAAAGCACCGCGTCGGAAGAAAGAAGGCCGGCGTGCCCGGCGCTTCCCATGCGCCCCAGGGCCGTGACGGCCGCCCGGGCCGTGTCCGCGTCCGAGTCCGTTGCGAAGGAAGCCGCAAGATAGGCGTAATCAGCGGCCTTCATCCGCCCCAGGGACTCCAGGGCCGCGGCCCGCACCGCGGCCGGCGTGTCCGGATCCCCGATGAGCCGCGCCACCTCAGGCGCGAGGCGGGCTGCCCCCATGTCCGCAAGGGCCTTCAGCGCAGCGAGCCTTACAATGGTGTTGTCGTCCGAAAGAAGCGGCAGCAGATCCTCCGCGTGGCGCACCGGCGAAAAAACCGCCAGCGTCCGCACCGCCGCGAGCCTCACCCCGGCGTCGGAGTCCTTCAAAAGCCCGGCCACGGCCGTGGCGTACTCCACGGCCCGGCGCTTCCGGAGAAGCCTCACGGCCGCGCGGCGCACGCGCTCGTCGGGGCTCTTCAAAAAAGCCGCCACCCTCCTAGCCGGAACCGCGGCGGGCGCCCGCAGGAGCGTTTCAAGGGCCAGGCGCTCCACCCCGGCGTGCGGATCATCGAGGGCCGCCAGCGTCCCCGGCACCCGCCACGCCGGAAGAGGCTCGATGGCAAGGTCGTCATTTTCCTCGTCGAGGCCTTCATCGCAGCAGTCGCAATCGGCCGAAGCCGGGACCGCCGAAAACGGCCCGGCGGCATAGAGCGCCGCAAGAAAAACGAGCGCCAACGCCTTCACCCGGAAAAATCGGAAATCCGCCATGCCGCCCCCGCCAGCCACGAAGCCGGACGCTCTCACCCGCGTCTTATTTATCATTATACCACGTTGGAGGGGCAAAAGGCAAAAGCGCCTCCGGCTGCCGGAAAACGCGAACTGCTGTGTTGCGCTTCGCCTCGCGGCTCGGTCACGTACGAAAGTACGCTCCCTTCGCTGCTCGCTCGCGCGCCTTGCATTTCATCGTTTTCCGGCAGCCGTCAACTTGGGGCTTCGCATTTTACCGGTCAAAGGCTGATGCGCCGAGAAGAAACAAGCTCATACCAAGTTGCATTCAAAAATAGAGCATCCAGGCTGATCTACGTGGAGACCTTCTTCCCCAAAACCTTCCGGGCCTCGGGCGGAAAGATGCGAAGCCCTCAAAAAAACACTGCTCCGCATGTGCGCAGCACATGCGGAGCCATTATCGGGGGGCCGGGGGGACGCAGTCTCCCCGGAAGCCTGTGGCGCCTTTGTCTTTTGGGGAGGCGGAGGCGGGGGCGCCGCATCCACCATCCTCATTTCAGGTGGCGGGTGGCCCAGTGGGCTGCGCGGAGGCGGTTTTCGACGCCGATCTTGCGGTAGATGTTGTAGATGTGGCTTTTGACGGTGTGGAGGCTTATGAAGAGGCCGTCGGCGATCTCCTTGTTGCTTTCGCCGGCCGCGATCTTCTTCAAGATTTCCTTTTCCCGCGAGGTCAGCTCCTCCATGCCCTCCGCGCTGCCGGTGGAGGGGCCCTTGGGCTCCATGAGGAACTGGGAGAGCATCTCCCGCGAGTACCACAGCTCGCCTTCCAGGATGGCGGCCACGCCCTTGGCGAGGACGGAAAGGGGGGTGCCCCGGTAGAAGATGCCCCGGGCCTTGCGGGCCAGGGCCTCGCGGGTGAGGGCCTCCTCGGTGGCCGCGTTGAAGAGGGCCACGAAGAAGAGCGAGGGGCCCTCGCGTTCGGCCTTTTCCACGGCGTCCCACAGGGGGGAAGGGTCGCCGCTCAGGCAGTCGCAGAGGATGAGGTGGATACCGGCCGTTTCCTCGTCCTGGGAGAGGGCGAAGCGGGGCTGGGGGATGCAGGCCAGGCCCTCCTCGTTTTCGAGGTACCAGGCAAGAAGCTCGTTGAAAAGCTCGTTTTCGCCCACAACGTGCACCCTTACGTCGGGCACGGGTTTTTTCGCGGGTTTCCTGCGGAGGTCCTTGGCGTTCATGAGCGCCTCCCGGAAAATGTTGAGTCTTTTTTTAAAGGATAAATCTATATAAAAAGCCTATCAGACTTTCGCACTAGAAGCAAATCACGCTTTATGCCTAATAAAAATTTTTTTGACGGTTTTTTGACGGCAAAATTCGCGGGCGCCGATTTTCCCATCTTGGGGGTGGACGGGAAGGGACCCGTGATGTAAATTGGATGCCGGTGGAGATGTTCCCGCCGAGGCCCTTGAACGGGAGCTTGCCATGGATCCCCTTTCGCTTCTCGATTCCCCCGCCGTCACCCAGGTCCTTTTCCATCCCCGGCGGCAGAGCGATTTTCCGCCGCCCGAGGGGGCGAGGGACCTTTCGTTTCAAGCGTACGACGGCGCGCGTCTTGGGGGTCGCCTATACGCCGGGGCCGGGCTCGCGGCTCCCAACATCTTGTTTTTTCACGGAAACGGCGAGATAGCCGAGGATTACGACGTGTTGGGCCCCATCGTAAACGCCCGGGGCATGAACTTTCTCGTGATGGACTACCGGGGCTACGGGATAAGCGAGGGCGCGCCCTCGGTCACGGCGCTCGTAGCGGACGCCCACGCCGCATTCGGCGAGACCCTGCGCTTCCTGGGCCGGGAGGGCGCCGGCGGGCCCCTGTGGGTGATGGGCCGCTCGCTGGGAAGCGCCGCGGCCATAGAGATAGCGGCCAACCGTGAGGACGACCTGGCGGGGCTCATCGTGGAAAGCGGCTTCGCCCACACCATTCCACTTCTGCGGACCCTGGGCGTTCCGGTCTTCCGGCTGGGGCTCTCCGGGGACGAGGACCCGCTTTCGCCCCTGTCCAAGATGGCGCGCTTCCGCAAGCCCACCCTGGTGATCCACGCGGAGTACGACAGCCTGATTCCGCTTCCCCACGGCGAGGACCTGTTCGAGGCCGCGGCCGCCGTCGAGAAGCGCCTTTACATCGTCAAGAACGCCGATCACAACAACATCCTGATCGTGGATCCCGAAGGCTACATTTCGGCCCTTGCGGATTTCGTGACGGGGCCGGCGGCGCACAGAACGGAAACACGAAAGGAGCTTCTTCCATGATCCCCGAAAAACCCGCCGCCTTCACCACGGCCGAGGATATTTTGAAGGTGGCCTCCGGCTTCCACTCGGCCCGGGTCATTCTTACGGCCCACGAGCTGGGCGTTTTCGGCGCGCTGGACGTAAAGCCCCTCGAATCGGCCGGCGTGGCGGCAGCCCTTGGCGCGGACCCCCGGGCCACGGACCGGCTCTTGAACGCGCTTTGCGCCCTTGGGCTCGTGGAGAAGCGGGACGGCCTCTTTTCCAACTCCGAGACCGCGTCCCGGCACCTGGTCCCCGGAAAGCCCGGCTTCCTTTCGGGCCTTTCCCACACCGCCCAGCTATGGGAGTCATGGTCCACCCTCACGGAGGCCGTGAAGCGCGGCGCATGTGTTCCAAGGCCCCACGTCAACGACCGGGGGGATAACTGGCTCTCATCCTTCATCGCCGCCATGCACTGGCGGGCACGGCAGCACGCCAAGGTGCTGGCGCCCCTGGTGCCGGTCCCGGAAAACGGCCGGGTGCTGGACGTGGGCGGCGGCTCGGGCGCCTACGCCGCCGAGTTCGCCCGGAGGGGAAAAAACGTCACGGCGGTGGTGTTCGATCTTCCCAACGTGCTCTCCCTCACCCGCGGCTACCTGGAAAAGGAGGGCGCGGCGGACCGGGTGTCCACCCACGCGGGGGACTACCTGAAGGACCCCTTTCCCACGGGCTTCCACGCGGTGCTCCTATCGGCCATCATCCACTCCAACTCGCCCGCGGAAAACCGCCTCATCTTCGCCAAGTGCGCCGCAAGCCTCGTTTCGGGCGGGGTCCTGGCGGTTCAGGACTTCATCATGGCTCCCTCCCGCACCGCGCCGGTCTTCGGGACCTTCTTCGCCCTCAACATGCTGGTGGGGACCGAGGCCGGCGACACCTACACCGAAGCCGAGGTGGCCGAATGGATGGGGGAGGCCGGCCTTGAGGCGCAGCCCCTTACGGACACGGGCGTGGGCACCGGGCTCATAACGGGCGTCAAGCCATAAAGTCAATGGGCAGGAGCCGCGGGGCGGGGCGTGAAAACCTTTGAAAAAAAATGCCCGCCCCCGCCGCGCAAGGCTGAGTGGTTACGCGTCCTTGACAATGGAACTTGCCAGTTGTTATGACAAAAAGGTAGGGCTTCCAACTTATTCCCATTGCTTGGCGGAAAAACGCAAATGGATGGCGAGACCCCGGAAGAAGGGCGAAGGCGGGCGGAAGATCGGCCGAAACTGGCCGACCTCGTGGACATGAACGATCCCGAGGCCATTCTCGCCGAGACCATCGCCGTGGCCCGCCTCATCCAGCCCGCCCTTGACGGCGGCTTCGTGCGCCACGTTTTCGGCGACGTGCGGGCCCTCTTCGACGGCGTCTATCCCCACTACCGGCGCTGCAACACCGACTTCCACGACTTCAGCCACACCACCGACTGCCTCCTGGCCATGGTCCGCCTCATGCACGGGGCTTGGCTTTCGGGGCTGGAGCTTTCGGAAAAGGAGGTCCACCTGGGGCTGGTCACCGCCCTCATGCACGACACCGGCTACATCCAGAAGGAATCCGAGACCGAGGGCACCGGCGGCTCCTACACCATGATCCACGTGGACCGCTCCATCGAGTTCATGGAGCGCTACTTCGACCTCCACGGCCTCTCGGAGGACGACTTCCACCTGTGCCGGCGCTGCATCAAGTGCACGGGCTTGGACGTCCACATCTCCGCGATCCGTTTCGTGTGCAAGAGCCAGGAGTTCCTGGGGAAGATGCTGGGCACGGCGGACCTTCTGGGGCAGATCGCCGCCCGCACCTACCTGGAAAAGCTCCTCTTCCTCTACCGCGAGTTCGCCGAGGCTGGAATCCCCGGCTTCGCCGACGAGGAGGACCTCCTCAGGAAGACCGCCAACTTCTACGAGATCACCAAAAAACGCCTCAAAAACGAGCTTTCGGGCATGAACCTCCATGTAAGGGCGCATTTCGCCGCCCGCCACGGCGTCGACGCGGACCTATACATCGAGGCCATGGACAACAACATCGCCTACCTCGGCCACGTGCTGGCCGCTTACGGGAAAGACTACCGCCCGCACCTGCGCCGGGGGGGCATAGTCCACAAGGCCGCGGGCCGCTGACCGGGCAGAGGAAAGAAAACGTGCCCCACCCAGCCGCCGGCGAATGGCAACCATCGCGCAAGAAGAGGCTTCTCGTCCTACTTTTGACCTTCCTGGGCCTCGTGGCCCTCTCGCTAGCGCTTTCCGCCCTCGATCTCGACCTTAAAACCAGCCGGCTTTTCTACACTACCGCGGACGGCTTCTTCCTGGAAAACCGGCCTCCCTGGGTATGGCTCTACCGCTACGGGACGCTGCCTGGCATCATCTTCATCGCCCTTTCCATAGTGGCCTACTTTCTTTCCACCATAAGGCCCGGCCTGGATGACCTGCGCCGCCCGGCCGCCATCGTGGTGCTTTCGGCCCTCCTGGGAAGCGGGATCATCGCCAACGCCGTCCTCAAGCCCTACTGGGGAAGGCCAAGGCCCTGCCAGGTGAGGGAGTTCGGCGGCGAATGGGGCTTCCGCCAGGTCTTTTCCCCGGGAACGCCGGGCCGCGGCCTCTCCTTTCCCTCCGGCCACTGCACAATGGCCTTTCTGTTCGTGGCGGCCTTTCCGGCAAGGCGGCGTTACCCCCGGGCCGCCTCCGGCCTCGTCCTGTTCGGCCTTGCCTACGGCCTTCTCATGAGCGCCACCCGGGTGGTCCAGGGGGCCCATTTTGTAACCGACACCCTCTGGGGCCTTGGGGTTATCCTCCTTTCGGCCCAGCTCTTCGACGCCATACTCCCCGAACCCCTTGGAAGGCCCGGCGCGGCTACATCCCGCGTGCGCCCCCTTCCCCTTGCCGCGCTGCTCCTGGCCCTCGCGGTTCTCGGCCTCGATTTCGCTGCCCACCGGCCCTTTTTCGAGGACCACCGCCGCTACCTCTACCTCGAGCCCCAAACCCGGCTCCTGGTCGTCCGCGCCAACGTGCCCTTTTCGCGGGCCCGGGTGCTCAGGGAGCACGGGGCCCGGCCGCGCATCCTCATAGACTCCCAGGGCTTCGGGATGCCGAACGCGCGCCGAAGCCTCAGCGATACGAGAAGCGTGTATGGCAAAGTCCTGGTCCAGGACTACAACATCTCCACCTCGGGCTGGTTCGCCGAGATCAGCCACTCGGTGAAGGTGATCCTCCCGGACTCCCTGCCGCCGGACTTCGTGGTGCGCTTCGAGACCCCCCGCGACCCCTTCGTGCCCGTTCCACGCCCCGCACCGCCTGTAAAAAGATAAAAGCGCCAGAGGATTTGTGGGGGAGGGGGGAGGACCTTTTCTATGAAAAGGTCC
>JAKAGN010000143.1 GCA_021815525.1 Deltaproteobacteria bacterium | reverse complement strand
TTCGCCACCGCTCTGTTCTCCCGCATGGTGGAACGCACCGCGCCCGGCCGCGACGTCATCGTGGTGGACGCCATGGGCGCCCTGGCCTCCCTCTACGCACTGGCCGACGTGGCCTTCGTTGGGGGACGCCTGGTCCCGGCCGGCGGCCACAACCCCCTCGAGGCCGCGGCCCACGGCAAGCCCGTCGTCTTCGGCCCCCACATGGACGACTTCGCCGAAATAGCGGAGCTTTTCGTGGACGAACGCGCCGCCATCCAGGCCGACGGCGAAAAAACCCTCGACGAGGCCGTGCGCGTGCTCCTCACCGACCTCCAGAAGGCCCGGGAAATAGGCCAGCGCGCCCGCTCCGTGGTCCTCGCCAACCGCGGCGCCGTGGACCGCATGGTGGAGGTGGCCTCCGGCTTCCTGTAAAGGCGGAAGGGAGGGGACCACGGTGGGTGATGAGAGGATAAGGCCCCCGCAAGCCCCTCCCCCGTGAGAAATGAAAAAAGCCCTCATCCGAAAATTCGAGGCCCTGATGGAGGAAGAAGGGCCGGACCGCGACGCCCTTCCCCGGCTCCTTTCGGCCGCTTCCCGCGCCTACGGCGCCGTCATGGAGGCCCGCGCGGGCCTCTACGGGCGGGGTTTCCTGCGGGTGGGGCGGCCGGGGGTCCCCGTGGTTTCCGTGGGCAACATCACCACGGGCGGCACAGGAAAGACCCCGCTTGCGGTCCGCGTGTCGCAGATACTGCGGAGCGAAGGGTTCTCGCCCGCGATTCTGAGCCGCGGCTACGGCGGAAGCCGGGAAAAAAAGGGCGGCCTCGTTTCGGACGGCCGCACCGTAAAGCTTTCACCCGCCGAGGCCGGGGACGAGCCCTGTCTCATGGCCTTGCTGCTGCCCGGCGTCCCGGTGGCCGTGGGCCGGGACCGCATGAAGAGCGCGGCCTTCTGCGTGGAAAGGCTCAATGCGGACGTCCTCATCCTGGACGACGGATTCCAGCGCCTCTCGATAGCTCGGGACCTCGATATCCTTTTGGCCGACGCCGAAAAGCCCTTCGGAAACCGCAGGACGCTTCCCCGCGGCCCACTCCGGGAGCCCCTTTCCCATATCCTGCGCGCGCACGCGCTCATCCTCACCCGGGCGCGGCCCGCAAGCCCGCCGCCCCCCGAGTGGCCGGAAAACCGCCCTGTGTTCCGGGCCTTCCACCGCCCGTCCGGGCTCGCCACGCCGCGCTTCCTGGCCGCGCCGGGCGTGGCGCCGCCGGAGCGCCCGCTCCTTCCGCTTTCCATCCTAAAGGGCTCTCGGGTTATGGCATTCTCGGGCATCGCGCGGAACGAGGATTTTTTCACCACGCTTTCGGATCTGGGCGCGCTGGTGGCGGCGCGGATGGGCTTTCCCGACCACCATCCTTACGGCGCTGCGGATATGGCCGCCATACGCGAAAACGCCCGCGCGGCGCGCGCCGAGATCATCGTCACCACCGAGAAGGACGCCGTCCGGCTGGGAAAGGCGGAGCTTTCGCCCGGGGGCGCGGGGCAAGCCGCGGGGCCGCCCCTGCTGGCGCTTTCCGTGGAGATGGAAATTTTCGAGGCCGCCGGGTTTGCGGCCTACATCGTGGAACGAGTCAAAACTGCGGCCGGAGCATAGACCTTGGGAGAAAAACCCATCGTGATCGCGGCGTTCCGGGATAAGCGCCCGGGGCACCGCAAGCAGACCGACGGCGTGCTGGCCGCGCTTTCGGCCCTTACCGCCACGGAGGTCCACGGCTTCGAGCTTCCGCCCCCGGGCCCCGGCGTCACGGCCCGGGACTTGAGCCGCCTCATGCTGGCGCTGGCCGGCCTTCCGGTCGCCACAGGGCCCGAGGCCCCGGATGTTCCGCCGCGCTTCGACCTGGTCATCGGCGCCGGCTCGCGCGCCCACGTTCCCATGATCCTGTTTCAAAGGCGGCGGGGCGGGCGACTCGTGACCTGCATGACGCCCGACGCCCTCGTCGCCGGCTTCTTCGACCTTTGCCTCGTGCCGGCCCACGACCGGCCGCGTCCCCGGAAGAACATCTTCGTAACCTTCGGCCCCCCCAACACATCCCGGAAGGACGGCCCCCACGACCCGGCCAGGGGCCTCCTCCTTGTAGGCGGCGCGGACGAAAAATCCCACGCCTGGGACTCCGCGGCCACGCTTGCCCGCATGGAGGCCATCCTGGACGCCGAACAGGGCGTGGCCTGGACCATCTCGTCCTCCCCCAGGACCCCTCCCGACATGCTGCCGCTTCTGGAACGTCTGGCCGCGGCCCACCACGGGGCGCGCTTCTTCCGCTCCGCCGACACCCCCCCCGGCTGGGTGGAGGAACGCTACTCCGAAAGCGGCACGGCCTGGATCACCGCCGACTCGGTCTCCATGATATACGAGGCCCTCACCGCCGGCTGCCGGGTGGGCGTCTTCCCCGTGGAATGGAAGCGCCCCGACGGCAAGTTCGCACTGGGCCTTTCCATCCTCCACCAAAAGGGCATGATCCGCTTCTTCGACGAGTGGAAAGCCGCGCCCGGCGACTGGACCCAGCCCCCGCCCCTCGACGAGGCCGGCCGCTGCGCCCGCGAGATACTTGAGAGATTTTTCCCGGAAAGGATCAGCGGAGGAAGCTGAAAAAGCCGCGGCTCCCGCGAGCCCGCAAAGCCTCGAACGGGCCATCCTTCTTGTAAATAAGGGGGAATTGGGCTATAATAGTACCTTGATTCTAATCCATATGCCCTGTCACCGCCGAAAGAAGGCGCGGCCCCCGACAGCGCCTCCGGCGCCCGCACCAGCAGGGCCGTCCCCAAGGAGCATCCCATGAAGCGTCGCGTAATTTTCGTTACGGCAATACTCGCAGTTCTGGCGGTCGTCGGCTGCGGCATCTTCGTCAAGATTGAGCCCCAGGACAAGATATTCCGCTCCGCCGCCCCGGTGAACGGCATCACGCCCGACGGCTTCACGGACGTGGGGGGCGTGAAGTATCACTACCTGCACGTGCCGGGAAATGGCGAAACCGTGGTTTTGATCCACGGCTTCGGCAGCTCCACCTATACGTGGGAGGGGGTGCTGCCCTACATGGCCCGGGAGGGCCTCAACCTCTACGCCGTGGACATGATGGGCTTCGGCTGGTCCGACAAGCCCAAGGGCGCGGCCTACGACCCCGCCTCCCTGATGGAGGGCGTCAACGCCTGGATGGACAAGATGGGGATTTCACGGGCCACGGTGGTGGGGAACTCCCTGGGCGGCGAGGTCTCGCTCCTCCTCGCGGGCCGGCACCCCGACAAGGTGGCGCGTCTGGTATTGATCGACCCCCGGGTGTACCTCAAGACGCGGCCCTTCATCGTGAGGCTGGCGGCCATGCCCGGCGCGGGCTTCCTCTCCCGCCTGGTGTTCGGGAAAGGCATGGTGCGCGACAACATCGAGGCCGTGTTCTACAACGACTCCCTCATCACCGAGGACAGGGTGCAGAGCTACTACGACCGGTTGCGCTCGGAAGGCGCGCTGGCGGCCACCACCGCGATCGCCCGCTCCACCGGCAAGCAGCCCACCGCTGAGGTAGAGGGGCTTCCGCCCAAGATCACGGCGCCCACCCTCGTTGTCTGGGGCGCCGACGACGCGTGGATACCCGTGGAGCACGCCTACCGCTTGAAGAAGGAGATTCCGAACGCGCGCCTTTTCATCATCGAGCAGTGCGGCCACGTGCCCCAGGAGGAAAAGCCCCAGGTGACGGCCAAGGTGCTGGCGGACTTCGTGCTGGGCCGGCCCATCGCCGAGACGCCTGTCCTGGATCGCTGAAAAACGGCCGGAAAGCGGCCGGATCGCCGATTCCGGCTTACCCGTGAAGGCGGAAAAATGTTCGACAGCCACTACCACATAGACGAATCCACGGTCTCCGCGCCGGGCTTCATCGCATCCATGGACGCGGCGGGCGTGAGGCGCGCGGCCCTGATCGCCCCCATGTGCCCGGACCTTGCCGCAACGCCCCTCTTCCGCCTGGCCTCGCCCCTTTTCCGGAGCATGGTTAGGGGCGGCCGCACGGCGCCCTTGGCCCGTAAGCTCTACCAGAGCTGGGTGGCCAGGGAGGGCTTCGCGGACGTGGGGGGCCGCCTTTACAGGATCAAGCCCCAGCCCAACAACGACGTGGTGCGGCGGGCCGTGAAAAAATACCCGGACCGCTTCGTGGGCTGGATATTCGTGAACCCCGAGGGTCCCGCGGATCCCATCCGCGAGATCGAGCGCTGCCTGAAAACGCCCGGCATGATGGGTGTCAAGGCGCATCCCTACTGGCACGGCTACCCGGTGTGGCGGCTTCTGGATACAGCCGCTTACTGCGCGAAGCAGGGGCTGCCCATCCTCATCCACCTGGGCGCGGAAACCGGCGGCGATTTCAGGCTCCTGCCGGACCGTTTCCCGGACCTTCGGGTCATCTACGCCCACTGCGGCGTGCCCTTCCAGGAGGAAGTCCTGGGCTACGCCATGAAGAAGCCCAACGTTTACGTGGACCTTTCCTGCACCGCCTACGTGGACCGCAAGAGCGCCCTTTGCGCCGTAAACGTCCTGGGGCCGCGCCGCTGCCTCTTCGGCTCGGACGGTCCCTACTTCCACAACGGCGGCGACCGCTTCGACTACGGGCCCATCGTTGCGATGGTGCGCTCCCTGGGCCTTTCGACAGAGGACCGCGAGGCGGTCTGCGGGAAGAACTTCGAACGCATTCTCGAAAGGCGCTGAGGAGGCGCGCCCGGCCCGGCAGGGAGGTCCCCATCAAAGGTGCGATTCACATCAACTCCCTATCGCCCTGGGAACTCGTATACTCCGATATCCGCGAACTCGTGGCCCATCACCTGGGCGAGATCGTCGCCTTCCACCTGTTGCCCTCCCTGGGCTACCTGCTGGCGCTCCTGCTTCTGGCCCGCGTAATCACCGAGCGGCGCTCACACGCCAGCGTCCTGGCTTGGATTCTCGCCATCTCCTTCGTCCCATACGTGGGCGTGCCCCTTTATTTCATGTTCGGCGGCAGAAAGCTCGCCGCCCGGGCCCATTCCAAGCCGCTCCTGCCCGGCACGCCCCCCCACGAGCCGGATCCGCAGGGGCTGAAGCCCATCCTCTCCCCCCAGGTCCACGGCGCATTTCCGGTCACCTTCAAAAACTCCATCGTGATGCTGCCCTCGGGCGAGCAGGCCTACGACGAGTGCCTGGGCCTCATAAACGGCGCCCGGCACACCGTTGCCGTGGCCACCTTCATCCTGGGAAAGGACGCCACAGGCCGGGCGCTCCTGGACGCCCTGGCCATGAAAGCCGCGGAAGGCGCCACGGTGCGGCTCCTCCTGGACGCCTTCGGCTGCATGAACATAGGTTCGCGCTTCCTGGCCCCGTTCACCGAGGCCGGGGGGAAGGTGGCCTTCTTCATGCCCGTGATGCGTCTACCGTTCCGGGGACGCACCAATTTGCGGAATCACCGGAAAATGCTTATAGTGGATGGCGGGACAGCGGTGGTGGGAGGCATGAACCTGGCGGAAGAATACATGGGGCCCTACGGAAGCCGCGACCGCTGGCGGGATCTCTCGGTCAGGGTGGACGGGCCCGTGGCTTCCCACCTCTACGAGATTTTCAGGTTCGACTGGCTCTTCGCCGCAAAGGAGAGCCTCGAACCCTTGCGGCCAGTCGAAACGGAGGCCGATGTCCCCCTCCAGGTCATAGCGAGCGGACCGGACGTGGCCACGGACTCCCTCCGCGAGGCCGTCATCAACGCGCTCTTCACGGCCGAGGAACGGGTCTGGATCGTCACCCCCTACTTCGTGCCGGACCAGACCCTGGCCGAGGCCCTTTGCATGGCGGCCCGCAGGGGCGTCAACGTTACCCTCATAGTCCCCCGCCGGTCCAACCACAGGATCGCGGACCTGGCGAGGGAGATGTACCTGGAGCAGCTGGAGGAAGCGGGCGGCAGCATCCTTCTATACCAGGCCGGGATGCTCCACGCCAAGGCCATGATCGTGGACGAGCGGGCCGCCGTGGTGGGCTCCGCCAACATGGACATGCGCAGCCTCCTCTTCAACTACGAGGTGGGGATAAGCGTCTACGATCCCGGAATCATCAAGCAGGTGGATGCGTGGATGGGCTGGCTCTCGTCCTTCTGCCTGCCCAAGGCGCGGGAGAGCCGGCGGCGCGTGCGTTTCCTCCAGGGCTTAGGACGCCTCTTCGCCCCGTTGCTGTAGTGCGCCTGTCTAAAAACGCGAACTGCTGTGTCGCGCTTCAAAGGCAGGTTCGGTCACATCTTGAAACAAACCGGAAAAGGGTTCGGGGATAGACCATGATCAAGGGCGCGGTGGTTTCGGACCTCCACATGTTCGCGGGGCGCACCCGGGCGGAGTACGTTCTGCCCCACCTTCACGGAGCGCTCTCCGAGTGCGACCTTCTGGTCTTAAACGGCGACATCTTCGACCTGCGCTGGACCACCCTTTCGAGCGTCCCGGCCACCATCAAGGAGGCCGTGGCGTGGCTCGAGGACTTGACCCTGCAGTTCCCCCACTGCCGCATCCATTATGTCCAAGGAAACCACGACTGCAGCCAATCGTTTTCCGCGGCCCTCGACACTCTCGTGACCCGCGCGCCGGGCTTTTCCTGGCATGCGGACTGCTTTTACCTCGAAAACGCAGCCTTTCTTCACGGCGACTGCGTCCACCGCAAGGTGAGCGCCCGTGGCCTCTCCGCCTACCGCAAGCCCTGGAAGGACGTGCGCAAGAGGGGCCGCGCCGCAAACGCCTGCTACCGGGCGCTGATGCGCTCGGGGATCGTGGAGGCCGCACCCAGGCTCTACTTCCGGCCCGAACGCATGGCGCGGCGTATAATGAGCTACCTGGACCGCAACGATCACGCCGCCGCAAGCGCCGTGGAGCACGTGTTCGTGGGCCACACCCACGTGCCCTTCCACGATTTCAGCTACGGCGGCAGGCGCTTTCACAACACCGGCTGCGCCCTGTTCCGCCACCGTTTCAACCTGATCCGCTTCGAGCTTGGCGAGGCCTGATACCTA
>JAKAGN010000142.1 GCA_021815525.1 Deltaproteobacteria bacterium | reverse complement strand
CAAGGCCGACCAGATCAAGGCCACCGGGGCATCGTACCTCATCGCGCCCTGCCACAACTGCTTCGACCAGTGCCGGGACCTCTCCGAGTTCTACGAGCTTGGCGTCAAGGTGGTCTCCTTCAAGGAACTCGTGCTGGAAATGGTGATCCTGCCGGACGATCTCAAGCCGGAAAACGGGGAGGACCAATGATGCGGCGCGCAACACTTCTCGTTCCGGTTCTCGCGGCCCTTCTCCTGATCCCCGCCTCCTGGCTCCTGGCCCAGGACCCGCAGATGACCCTCGATAGCCCCGAGCTTGGGCCCCACCGCAGGCCCCTGGTGGTCTTTCCCCACGCCCGCCACGAAAACGCGGTGGGCGAGTGCTCCCGCTGCCACCACAACAATTGCGACACCCAGGGGAAATGCTCGGAGTGCCACAAGGCGAAGGCGGACGGAAACCCGGTGCCCTTGAAGACCGCCTTCCACCGCCTTTGCAAGTCCTGCCACGAGGAGACGGCCCGGAAAGGTCCTGCCGCCCCGCCGGTCATGTGCGGGCAATGCCACAAGTGACAGGCGCCCGGAAAACGCGATCTGCGGCGTCACGCTTCACGGCGCGGTTCGGTCACGTATAACAATACGCTCCCTCCCGCGCCGCTTGCGTTTCTTGCATCTCATCGTTTTCCGGGGGCCTGTCACGCGCTTTTCCAGGAAGGCCGTTTATTCGAATTTCATTTTTCTTAAGGCTTTCCGAAGATCGACCGATTTTGCACCTTGTAAATGGCGGCGCTCCGCCGGCAAGGATGGAGGAATTTGACGGAATCGCCCTCCAAGGAGTTCCAGGGCTCGGCGAGCCGGGAAAAGCTGGCGACAGGGGCTGCGGTTTCCGGGCTGGTGCTGCTGGCCGTGGCGCTGGCCGCGAAGTTTTCCGTGAACGCCTTTCCGCTCATTCCCGACGAGCCGCTCCTGATCCTGGGCCCCGGGGCCATGAAGGGCGCGCCCTACCCCGCCGGCGTCTACCCGGGCTTTCCCCGCCTCTTCTACTCCTTTTTCGTGTGGCTATCTAAACCGCTTTTACCCGAGGCCCCCTTCGTCCCCTTCGTGGTGGGCCGCGCCGTCAACCTGGCCCTCTACGGCGGCGCGATCGCCCTCTTCTTCCTCACGGCGCGTCAGTATCTTTCGAGGCGCTGGTCCTTTCTTGCGGCCTTTCTCTTCGCCTTTACGCCCGTGGTCTTCTTCTCGGGGGTTTTCGTCAAGACCGAGTCGCTCCTTATAGTCGAGATACTCCTTTCCTTCTACGCCGCCGGGCGCATAGTTGGAGAGCCCGGAAAGCTGCGCTGGCACGCGCTCGCGGGCCTTGCCCTTGGGCTATCCGTGGCCACCAAGTTCAATCCCTTTCCGCTTCTCTCCTACGCCGGGGCGCTCATGGCGGTGGACGAGCCGCGGCGCTTCCTGAAGGAAAGAAGGCCCCTCCTCGTCTTCGCCCTGGCAGCAAGCGCCGCCCTGGCGCTCTCGTGGCCGGGGGTATTTCACCTTTCGGATTACGACCCAAGGCGCTTCAGGAGCGACGACTACTTTCTCGCCGCGCCGTCGGCCTTCCGCAGCGTGACGGAAGGATTCGCCTTCCCTTACGGCCGCGTCTCCTACGCCTTCCTTTTCATCCTGCCGCTGGCGGCCGGGCTCGCAAACTACGCGGCGGCGGCCCTGGGGCTTCTGTGCCGCGCCCTGCCCCGCCGCGCGCTTATCGTGACGGGCCTCTTTTCTGCGGGCTACCTCGTTTTCGCCCTCTCCTTCACGGCATGGCGGCCGGCCTGGCTCTTTACGCCGCTTGCGCCCTTTCTGGCGCTGGCCGCGGTCTTTTTCTGGAAGCGGCTGTGGGAGGGCTGGCTCGGCAGGCCCGGCCGCGTGCTTGCGATAGTGGGGATTCCGCTTGCAATCTTCCTTTCGTCCTATCAGTACACGGCCGTCGCCGCCGCCGTGGACGGCACCGTGAAGGGCGAGATCGCGGCCCTGAGGCGGGTGCGGGCGGCCGGAAAGGGCGTGGGGGACGTCCTTGTCCTCACGAACGCGGCGCTCGCGCTCCAGCAGGGGATTTCGCCCGTCGATCCAGCCGGCGGCGTCCTCAAGAAGCGCCCTGCCTACATCCTCATCCTCGACTCCTACGCCGAAAACTTCTGCAAGTACCGCAAAAGCCCCGGATACTCGGCCCAGTGCGAGTTTTTCCGCCGGCTCCTCTCGGGCCGCGCCGGGTACCGCGAGGAATGGTCGCGGCCGGTGGACTTTCCCATGAAGACCTGGACCTGCGACCCCGAGGCCTCCTTCACCCTTCATCTCATGCAGCGCAAGGACCTTCCCCCCGCTTGCGAGGCCTGATCTTTCGGCCTTGTTAACCGCGCGGGCCTAGCGTATACTTCCGCGCCATGAGCTTACATCCAAGAGACGCGGGGCGTCCATGAGGGCGCTCATCACGGGTTCGGAAGGCTACCTCGGCGGCTTCATCTCGGCGGAGCTTCTGGCGCGAGGCCACAGCGTGGTGGGCCTCGACAACTTCGTGAAGTACGGCCCCGGACGCCCGGCCTTCGGAAGCCACCCCCGCTACCGCTTCGTTTTCGGCGACGCCAAGGACGTCGAAACCGTGAGCAGGCTGGCCCTGGAATGCGACGTCTTCATCGCGGCCGCGGCCCTCACGGGCGGGGTTGGCTACCTCGACGCCAAGGCCTACGAAATACTGGCCGAGAACGAGCGGATCACCGCCGCGGCCTTCGACGCCGCCGTGGCCGCCCACCGCGGGGCGGAGCTGAACCGCATCGTCCTCATAAGCTCCAGCGCCGTCTACGAGAACGCCTTCGTCATCCCCACGCCGGAATCCCACGCCGCGGCCTGCCCCGCCCCACGGACCACATACGGCCTCCAGAAGCTTTCCGCAGAGTTCTTCGCAAAAAGCGCCCACGAGGCCTACGGCCTTCCCTACACCATCATCCGGCCCTTCAACGTGGCGGGCCTCGTGCCGGCCCTGGAGCCCGACGACGGCCCGGAGCGCTACGGCCGCCAGGTCTGGGAGGGCACCCACGTCATCCCCGAGCTTACCCGCAAGATCCTCCGCGGCCAGGAGCCCCTGCGCATCCTGGGCGACGGCTCCCAGGTCCGCTACTTCACCCACGGCCGGGACCTCGCCGCCGGCATCCTCTCGGCCGCCCTCCATCCCGGCGCCGAGAACGAAACCTTCAACCTCTCCGGCGACGAGGCGGTCTCCGTGCGGAGCCTCGCCGAAAGGCTGTGGGCGCGTCTTGCGCCCGGAAAAAGCCTCGCGCTCGCCTTCGACCCTCCCTGCGGAAGCGAGGTCTCCACGCGGGCGCCCGATGTTGCTAAGGCAGCGAAAATCCTTGGCTTTCAAGCAGCCATCCGCCTGGACGCCATCATCGACGAGGTGGTATACTGGGCCCGGGAAACCATGCGCGGCGAGTAAGGCTCTCCCGAAATAACATCGAGCTTATAAATAGATCGCATTCAAAAATATTTTTCAGGACAACCCTGAGGCGCGGCCCAGCGCAAGCCTTTCCTCAAAGCCGCGCCCAGCCGCACGGGGGGCATACCATTTTTCCCTGGAACCTCGAAGGCGGAGGTGGTATTGATTTAAGGCTGAAGGATTCCGTTTTTCGGCCGCGGAGCCGGCTCCGCGACGTTTCGGCGGGCCGCCATCCGTCCGTGACCTGCGAAAGATTCGGAAAGTGCCAAGCCGCGTCTGTCCAAAATGCGGGTATCAGCGCAAGCCCGCCGACTCCGGGCCCGCTTACGAGTGCCCCCACTGCGGGGTCATCTACGAAAAGCACCTGGCCCGGATCAGCCAGACCGTGGAGCTTGAAGCCGAGCGGCCGCCTCCGGCCCCGGGAATGTCCAGGAAAAAACGGCGCGGCCTCGCCGCGGCCTCGCTGGCGGCCGCGGCGATCGCCATCGGAGTGGGCTTCGTGCTTTTCGTGCAATCCGCTTCCGGGGTTCCGGCCAAGGTTGTGGAATCCTTCCCCTACAAGATTCCGGGCTCCTGGACCGGGCGAATCGAGCACGTCTACGCCGGCTCGGGGCTCGACGCCGATTACAGGGCCGAGTTCGTGGCGCACCTTGTGGTGGACAAGGATTTCAAGGTGGAAAGCCTGTCCTGGACCGACGCCCACACGCCCTTTTTCCGCTCCGAGTGGTCCTTCACGGCCCCCCACGGCGCGGAGGCCGCGGCCGAGGAGCGCGACGGCAACGCCGGCCCGGGGGCCTTCCGGCCCCTGCTCCAGGTGAAGCGCGAGGAGGGCGACTTCGCCTTTCACTACGCTGAGCCCTCCGACGGCGAGGTGACGGTGGACGACAAGGACGTGATCTCGGGCTGGAGGGTGGAGAAAAAATCCAACGGGGTTCTGGAGTGGGACCCCAAGGAGGAGGTCATCCGCGGCCTCGTCACGGTGACGCTCCTGCCGGCCGGCTCCTACACCCTCCGCAAGGACGGCGTGAAAAAAATCTACGCAACGGGCGCCTGGGCCTGGGACGGTTGCGTCAAGAAAGCGCAGGAGGCCGGAGGCGAGCTTTCGCCCGTGGCCGGCTACTTCGAGAACCTCGACTGCGCCTCGCTTTCAATCTCCACTGGAAACGAGGCAGGCTTCGGTTTCTCGCTTTTCGTGACCAAGGCGAAGGTTTCCGAGGAGGCGGGCTTCAGCCGGAGCCGGCAAACGGTGCTTCCGGACATGATCCGGCTGGGCCCGGAAAGCAGCGTCCGGGTTGACGCTGGCGCGATCCAGCGCCGGGCCGCCATCCTTTTTTACAGGGACGGAAGGCGTCTCCTGAAGGTCCTGGACAGGACCCTCGGGGACGGAACGCCCCTCACCTTTCGTCTGGACGAAGCCAGGTAGAAGACCACGCGCCATGCAACCCGTACGATTCGGAAAATATCTCCTCTTCGACAAGATCGCCACCGGCGGCATGGCGGAGCTATACCGCGCCAAGATGACGGGCGACGAGGGCTTCGAAAAGCTGATCGCGGTGAAAAAAATCCTCCCGCACCTCGCCCTGGAAAAGGAGCTGGTGGATTCCTTCATCGACGAGGCCAAGCTGGCGGCGCATCTCCAGCACGAAAACATCATCCGCATCTACGATTTCGGGACCATGGAGCATGATTACTTCATCGCCATGGAGTACCTGTTCGGCAAGAACCTGCGGATGGTGATGGACGCGGCGGCCCGCCGCGAAGGGACCCTGCCCCTGGAGCACGTGCTCTTCGTGATAGGCCGCGTCTGCGACGGCCTGGATTACTCCCACGACTTAACGGACCTTTCCGGCCGCCCCTTGAAAATCATCCACCGGGACATAAGCCCGCCCAACGTGTTCCTGACCTACGACGGGGTGGTGAAGATCGTGGACTTCGGCGTGGCCAAGGCCGCCAGCAAGAACACCACCACCCAAAGCGGCATCATCAAGGGAAAGCTCGCCTACATGTCCCCCGAGCAGGCAAGGGGCGAGGAGATCGACCACCGCTCGGACATCTTCTCGGTGGGCATACTCCTCTACGAGATGGTGACCGGGGAGCGCATGTTCACTGGCGAGACCATGCAGGTCCTGGCCAAGGTCCGTGAGGCCGACTTCATACCGGCCGAGGAGCTTAAGCCCGGCCTTGCCCCGGAGATCGCGGCCCTCCTCAAGAAGGCCCTGGCGCCGGACCGGAACGAGCGCTACCAGAGCTGCGGCGAGATGCTGGCCGACGTGGAGGAATGCTCCTACGCGTTGAACTTGAGGGGCTCGGCCCGCTCGCTCGCCCACTACATGCAGGCTCTTTTTTCGGAGCTGATCGGCGAGGAGGAGAAGACCAAGCGCCAGGTGATCCAGACCGAGGCGGTGAAAGAAGCGCCCGGCGGGACCGCCGAGGCCGACGACGAGGCCGACGCCGAGGCCGACGAGGCCACCACCGTGAGGTCCGTGGAGCAGTCCCGGAGCGATCCCACGCTTTTTTCGGACCAGGAGTTCGCCCGGGAGTATCGCAGGGAGTCCAAGCACCGCGGGATAAGGTGGGCCGCCTTCGGCGGGGCCGTCCTTCTCGTGCTGGCGGCGGCGGCCGCGGTCTTTCTTTTTCTTTCGCGGTCCCGGGCCCAAGCCCCCTGGAAAGCGGCCCAGGAAGCCCTGGACCGGGGAAACTACGGCCGGGCCGTGGCCCTTTTCGACGCCGCGGCCGCCGCGCAACCCAAGGAGGCCGCCCCTTACTCCTTCAACCGCGTGCGGGCCGTCCTGGAGGAGGCCAAAATCCGCGCCGATAAAAAGGACGCGGCCGGGGCCCTCGCCCTCCTCGAAAAGGCCGCGGCCCTGGACCCGGGCAACGCCGAGATACGCTTCCGCATGGGCAAGATACACCTTTTAAAAAATGATATGAAGAAGGCCGAGGCCGAGTTCGCCCTGGTGGTGAAAATGAACCCCCGCTTCGCCCAGGCGCTTTTCAACCTGGGCTACATAGCGGCCGTAACCGGCGACTACCCCAGGGCCGAGGCCTGGTTCGACCGGGCCGCGAGGCTCTCCCCGTCCTTCCTGGACGAGGTCCTGGCCAATCTGGCCGCGGTCCAGGTGAAGATGGGAAAGACCCGGCAGGCCGTCTCCAACATGGAGAGGGCCGTGGCCGTCAACCCAAGGAACGACAAGGCCAGGGAGTACCTGGAATGGCTGAAATCACAAGCTACCCAAGGTTAGGGCGGGGCGCGGCCGCGGTTCTTCTCGCGCTGATAGTGGCCGCGGGATTTTCCGGCTGCTCGATCCTGAAAACCGAGTCGCCGGCCCGGCGCGAGGCCCCTGGCTCCCAGGAGCGCGCCCTGCCGCCCAGAGCGCCGGCGAAAAGCGCCCCAAAGCCGGCCCCCTTCGTCCACACCGTGAAGTACCCGGGAGAGACTCTTTCCATCATCGCGGCCTGGTACACCGGAAATATGGCCAACTGGCGGGCCATCGCGCAGGCCAACAGCGACATTTCGCCCACCCAGATGAACATGGGCGACACGGTGACGATCCCGGCCGAGCTTCTGAAGACACGGGAGCCCATGCCGCAAAGCTTC
>JAKAGN010000141.1 GCA_021815525.1 Deltaproteobacteria bacterium | reverse complement strand
CGATCTTGGGTCCTCCTCCTCGCCCTCGATCTGCGCGTGCCGGGGCAGCAGCATCCGGCTCTTTATCTGCATCAAGGTGGCGGCCATCACCAGGAACTCGCCCGCCACGTCGATGTTCAAGGCCTTCATCATCGAAAGCGCCGCCAGATACTGGTCCGTTATGGCGGCGATGGGGATGTCCGCCACGTCCACCTCGTTCTTCCGTATGAGGTGGTACAGAAGATCCAGCGGGCCCTCGAACTCCGGCAGGTTCACCCGCCAGCGCTCGTCCGAGTCCGGTGAATCGAATCCACCACTATCGTCGTTGAATTCTTCCATAAAAGATATGCCTCCGGCGGCCGGGGAGACTACGTCCCCCCGGACCCCCGATAATGGCTCCGCGTGCTTCGCACGCTCCGCGGATTTTGGAGGGCTTCGCATTTGGCCGGTAGAGGCCTGGCCGAGCGGTGACAGGGCTTCCGGTGAAGTCCCCGCAAGCCCGAAAGTGGAGTGTTTAATTTTGAAACACACCAATCATAACATATTTAAACTTTTTTAAGGGGGGAGGGGGAGGGAACCCTCTTCCTCCCTTTCCGAAAAGAAATCACCGCCACGCGACGCGCGCTCCGCGCCCCTGTAAGCGTCGGCTCCCGGGCTTGCGACAAACTTCCCTTCCGCCCCTCTTCCGCGTGACAATTGCCGGGCGGCAGGATGCGAAGCCCTCTATTTGCCTGCGGAGCCTTGCGCAGCAAGGCGGAGCGCATATCGGGGGTCCGGGGGAGGTTTGCTCCCCCGGCCGCCGGAGGCGCTTTTGCTTTGCTTATCCTTTCTTCGCCGATGCCAGCCAGTGGGGCATGGGGGGCGGAAGCGGCCGGATGGAGATGTCCGAAAAACCGGCGCCGGAGAGCCAGGAGTGGAGTTCGGCGTCGGAGAAGACCCAGCCGTTTTGGGTGGTGAGCGCCATGTTGACGGCGAACATGGCGGAGAACTTGGGGGCGGTGTGGGAAGCGTCGGTCATCATGTCCATTATGTGGATGACGCCGCCGGGCGCGAGCGATTCGTGGGCGCGGGCCAGGATGGAGGCGATGGAGGAGGGCGATTCCTGGTGGAGGACGCCTAGGATCGTGACCGCGTCGCAGGCCGGAAAGGGGGTTTCGTGGTAGTCGCCGGGAAGCGTCCTGACGCGATCGGCCATGCCCTCCGCGGCGATCAGTTCCTCCGCCACGGCCGCGACGGCGGGCAGGTCGAGAACCGTGGAGGAAAGGCCCGGGTTGGCCTTGGCCATGAGAACCGAGTAGGTGCCGGGCCCGCCGCCGATGTCGAGGAGCTTTTCGCGGCCGGAAAGGTTGAGGAAGGGCACGAGCGCCCGGCCGATTCCCAGCGCCCGGCCGTGCATGGCCAGAACGAAGGCCCGTGTGCGGGCCGGGTCCTCGCCCAGGTGGATCTCGGGGCGCTCCGCGGGTTTCCCGGTGCGGGCCAGCTCCGCAAGCCGCCCCCAGGCCGGGTAGACGTCGCGGTTGTAGCGGATGGCGTTGGATAGGTCCGCCGGGCTTCCGGGCGTAAGGAAGATGGCCGCCTCGGGCGCGTTGGAGTAGAGGCCGCCGCTTTTTTCCAGAAGCCCCAGGGCCACGGCGGCGTCGAGGACCAGCCGGAGGCCGCGCTGGTCGCAGGAAAGCCCGCTCGAAAGCGCCTGAAGATCGGCCGGGCCGGATTTCGAAAGCGCCGCGAACACTCCAAGGTCGTTTGCCGCGAACAAGACGGATGAATCGTAGAAGGCGCAGGCGAGGTCCATTATCCGCTGGGGGCTTGGCTGCATGAGGTCTTAACTCCCTTAATTTTATTGTAATATCAAATGGTTTTGAGATGCTCCCGCACCATGCCCGAAAGGGCCAAGAGGTCCCGGGGCGGCCCGGGCAGATTGAGCGTGGTGGTCCAGAAGACCTTGCGCTCCGCTCCCGCGCGGCCGTGGGAGCCCTTCACGCGGCCGGGGTTCTGGGAGACCGAGCCGGGCGGCCAGCCGAAGAAAAGCTCGGCCGGGTCGTAGCCGGGCTTCTGGTGGATGTCCACGTGGCCCGCGTAGTCCGGGGCCTCGGCTTTTTTCTCCCAAAAGGGGTAGGCGAACCAGCGGCCGGAGACGGCCGTCAACACCAGCTCCCCGGCGTTTTCGTGGCCGATGCCGCGGGATTTCTGCGCCTCGCGGTCCAGCACCAGATCCACGCCCTCCATCTTGGCCAAGAGCGCGGCCACCGCATCGACGTCCCCGGGCCGTGGCACGTACACGTGGGCGATCTCGTGGTCCACCACCGCGAATGCGCGTGAATGGTGGAAATCGGGATAGAGCCGTCCCGCCACCCGCCGGGTGGCGAAAAAGCCGCTTTCGCTCAGCTTCCGGTTGGGGAAGACCGGCCCCTTGACGGGCTTGATGCAATAATCGCCGAAAACCAGGATGTCGTAGCCGCCCTCCCCCGCCGCGCGTGAAAGGAGCGCCAGCTGCTCCGCCAGCCGCTCCACGGCGCGCCAGGCCGCGAGCCCTTCGGGGTCGCACCTTTGAAGATCGTAATCCATGGTGGGAAGGTAGGCTAAAATCAGCTCCGGGGCGAGATCCTTTTCGGTCATGACCCGAGCCGCGGCCTCGGCGATCCAGTCCCCGGCCTTGGGGGACGCCAGCGGCCCCCAGTAGTGGCGCAGCCGGAAGGGCCGGCCTATGTCCCGGACCAGGCGATCGTAGAGGTCATGGGGCCTGGCCTGGCAGGACTCGATCATGCCGCCGTGGTGCTTGTGGATGGGCGCGGGCGAAAGGAGCATGTCCACGTCCTCCCCAAGGCTCTGCTGCCAGAAGAGCATGGCCACCCGCCGCCCCCGCGCCCGGAAGTCCTCCCAGATACGCGGCCCCTTCACAAGCCTTGCCGACTGCTCCCAGAAGATCGGCCGCCATATATCCTTGAAAAAATAGCCATTTCCCACCATGCCGTGCTCGGCCGGCGAAAGCCCCGTCCTGAAAGAAGCCTGCGCCGAGCAGGTCACGGCCGGAAAAACCGTCTCCATGAAGCCCTGAGCCCGGCTCCCGGGAACTTCCACCTCCCGCGCCAGCGCCGCCGCAGCCACCACCAAAAGCTTCGAGGCCATTTCGTAAGCCCTTAATAGATTAGGGTTTTGCGCCTCCGCAAGGCCGAAGGCGCCATCAACTGGCGTAAAAACGAGCCGAAATTCGACGGGCCACGGGAAAAAGGAGTATGAGCACTCCAGCCACCGCCGTGAAATCCGGCCGGAAGAAGGCCACAAGCGCCGCCTGGATCACGAGAAGGCCCCGGATGAGCCCTCCCACCGCCGCCTGCACCGCCTCGGGCGGGGCGCCGTCTTCGAGGGCCGAGCCCAGGAAAAAGGGGAGGCCGACGGCCCCGGCGCAGAGGGCCGCGTCAAGGGGCGCGGCTTCGGATTTTTCCGGCGCGAATGCGGCCCACAGGAGGACGAACCCGGCGGCCGCGGCCGCGCCCGGCGCGAAACGCAGCGCCTTGCCCCGGAAGGCCTCGGTCTCCCGGGCCGCTATCGTGGTGACGGCGGCGATGTACAGGATGAACAAGAGCGCCGCGGCAAGGGGGGCCGCTCCGAAGCGGAGGCTGTTTCCGGCCGCCGCCGCGCCAAGGATGACATCGAGACCACGGCACAGGCCCATCACAAGGGGCCCTACCACCGGAACCCTTTTCGCGCTGGTGTTGTAGAGAAGAATCGCGCAGAGAAGCGCCAGCGCCACGAGGCCCGGCGCCATACCGGCGCAAAAGGCGCAGCCCGCGCCACACGCCGCCGCCAGCATCGCCGCCGCCTTCGCCTGCGGAAGCGGAATCCGCCCCGATGGAAGGGGGCGCATTGGGCGCTCGGCGCGGTCGGTTTCAAGATCGAAAAGATCGTTGGCGACAAGGCCGAATCCATAGAGGAAAAGCCCGGCAAGGGCCGCCAGCACCGCGTTCCCGGGCTCGGAGAAATTTCCCCCGGCCGCGGCGAACCCGGCCAGCGCGTCGCCGGGAACCGTAAGCAAGTTCGGCGCGCGAAAAAGCGAAAGCCACGCGAAAAGCCGCGTTTCCCCAAAATTTTCGATTTCGTCGCTCAGTTCATCCCCCTCATGTGAACTCGTTTTCATCCAACCCGATAGGATTATTGCAAAACTTCTTCAATTTAACGCCGGACCACTCAAAATTTCGATTGAGCTTCGTTTAAAATGCCGGGCTGCGGTATGCGATGACCTCGCCTGCCGCCCCTCTTCCGCGCTTCAACTGCCGGGGCGTGGAATGCGAAGCCCTCCATAACCCGCTCCGCGCGTGCGCCGCACGCGCGGAGCGCCAATATCGGGGGTCCGGGGGGACGTAGTCTCCCCGGCCGCCGGAGGCGCTTTTAGCTTTTAGAAAGGGGGGAGGGGGCGCGGGGAGGGGGGAAAACCTTTTCTGCGAAAAGGTTTTCCCCCCTCCCCCGCACTCGCCTCGCCTCTATCCCCACGCCTCCGCCCGAGGGCGGGTGGGGCGGGGCTTGAACTTTTCGCACTGGCCCAGGAAGTAGCAGGGATTGTTGTAGAAAAGCGTTTCCACGTCCTGGGGGAGGTGTCCGCGGCGTCGCATCTCGAAGCGTGCGTCGTGGAGGGTTCCGGGGTCGGAGGGCCCCCAGTCGCCGGAGGCGTCCACGATCATGCGTGAAAGACCGTAGCGTTCGATGGCGTCCACCACGCGGGTGGGCGAGTTCTTGGTGATGGGGTAGATGGTCATGGCGGTCCAGAACCCGGCGTCCTTCAACATCTTTATGGTGTGCTCCTCCACGTGGTCGAAGGCGACGCGCTCGGGGTCCACCTTGCCGTGGCCCTTCATGTAATCCAGCATCATCCTGGTGCCTTTGAGCTTGTCCGCCAGATGCGGCGTGTGGATCCAGATGAGGCTGTTCCGCGAGAGGGCCATCTCCACCTGCTCCTCGAAGATGGTCATCTCGTTTTTCGTGTTCTTGTTGAGGCCGATCTCGCCCACGCCGAGGACGGTGGGCCGGTCCAGGAACTCCGGCATGAAGGCCATTACCTCGCGGGCAAGGGTTAGGTCGTCGGCCTCCTTGGGGTTCAGGCATATCCAGGAGTAGTGCTGGATCAGGTACTGGGCCGCGCGGGTGGGCTCGAAGCTCGTTATGTGGGTGAAGTAGTCGTGGAAGGCGGCCGCCGAGGTCCGGTCGTAGCCCGCCCAGAACGCGGGCTCGCAGCAGGCGACGGTTCCCATGCGGGCCATGCGCTCGTAGTCCTGGGTGGTGCGGGCGATCATGTGGATATGCGGTTCGATGACCATTGCGCGCCTCCTTGTCAGACTGTCGAAAAACGCGATCCGCGGCGTTGCGTTTCAAAACCGATTGCGGTCACGTACGAACAGTACGCTCCCTGCATCGGTTTTTCACGCGCCTTGCAGCTCATCGTTTTTAGCCAGTCTGAAAATTCCATGTTTTTTAACGATCCGTTATTCCAGTGAAAGAAGTTGAAGGATTTTCTCGACGCGGTTATCGAGGCCGTCTTCCAGGCAAACGGAAAGCGCCGCACGAAGATTTTTCAGGCGCTGATCGGAGGCTGCCCCTTGCGCGTCGCGGGAGCGGGCCACGCGGTCGAGGGCGGCGGCGGTCTCCAGGATGGCGCAACGGGCGTCTAAGTAATAGAGGTCGAGAAGCTCGGGTGCGGACTTGGGGGAGCCTAGGGGCTGCGGGGCCATGCGGGCCTCTCCTTTCGGAATGGAAAGAAAGCGAATTTACCCGGAATCTAAGGTTTTTTGGCGGAGCAGTCAAGCGGAAGGCTTTTGGGGGATGCGCGTGAGGACCCACTCATACTCGCGGGCGATGGCGGAGACGACGCCGCCCGCCTGCATCTCGGGCGGCAGGACCCCGAAGGAGTAGGTCTCGATCTCGAAGTGCCGGACGCCGCCTTTCAGGGCCGCCCGGAAAAAGTCCGGAGAGAGGCTCTCCGCCGTGGTTCCGAGCGCCCCGCGGCCTTCGAAGAAGAGCGGCACGTGGAAATGGACGCGAAGCTCGCCCGGATCGCCTTTGTACGCGGTGAAAAAATCAGGAAGATCGGGATATGAGGCGATTTTTCCGTCCGCGCCGCGAAGGCGGGCTTGGTGGAGGTACACGGGCTCGTCGAAGGGTGCGATGTCCGGAAGCCCTTCCGGAAGAGCCACCCTAAGGGCCGAGGAGAGCTGCACCTTCGCCACCCGGACCCCGGCCGCAAGGAGCGCGGAAAGGCTTTCAAGGGGCTCCTCGAAGCTTACCGCCGCGTGGCAGGCGTCCAGGCACACGCCAACGTACTCGCGTGTTTCGGGGGGGAGCGTCCCGAAAAACTCCACGGCCTCGGGCGTGGTTTCCAGGAGGCAGCCGGGCTCGGGCTCCAGCGCGAGCCGCACCGCTCGCCCGAAGTGCTGGGCCAGAAGATCGAGCTTTCCCGCCGTATCGACGAAATTTTTTCGTATGGCGGCCAGATCCTCCGGCCCCCGTATCCACGGCTTCCACGAGCCGGGGACCGTGCTTATGGAGCCTTCCTCTCCGGGCGGCAGGAGCGCGTGGAGGATGCCCGCCAGAAGAAGCGTGTAATCGAGCCGTTCGCCCGCGCGCCAGTCCGGGGCATAGACGCTCTCCTTCACCCGGCGGCCGGAGAAATCGCCGTAGGGGAAGCCGTTCACCGTGAAGGCGAAGAGGTTTTCCCGTGCGAGGAGTTCCTTGAAGGCCATAAGCTCGCGGGGCTGCGCAAGCTCGCGGGCAGCGCGGTTGGAGAGCCGGAGGCCCAGGCCGAAGGGCCGGTCCTTGGCCACCCTGTCCCTAACCGCGAGGGCGTGGACGCGGATGGCTTCTTCCGCCTCCGCCCAGGTCTCGCCGGGGTGGACGTTCAGGCAGTAGGTGAGCCGCGCGTTGTTGTCGCCTGGAATCATCATTAATTCACCATGTTGTAGCCGTTCATAATTTGAACGTTCAAATTATGAGCATCCCAAGCTTAACCAAATGTAATAACGGAACAATCTGCCGCCGGATCCTGATGGCATCCTCCGGCAGACCGCGAGGCTCTTTCTCCGCGTGGCAATTGCCG
>JAKAGN010000140.1 GCA_021815525.1 Deltaproteobacteria bacterium | reverse complement strand
TTCAGGGCCAGCGGTATCCGCGGCTTTTGAAGGGAAAAGGCCGAAAGGAAATCGGCGAAGGCCTTCGCCGCCTCCTCCATGAAAGGCGAGTGCCAGGCGCCAGCCACGTTCAAGGGCAGCGCCCGGCCGCCCGCCTCCCTGGCCAGCGCCGCGGCGCGATCCACGCCCCTTTCGCTTCCCGAGATCACGGTCTGCCCGGGGGCGTTCAGGTTCGCGGTCACCACCGGCCCGTCGTTCCCGGCAAGCTTCACGATCTCCGCCACCTTTTCGGCGGGAAGCCCGATGACGGCCGCCATGACGCCCTTGCGTTTGCCGGCCTCCCGGTCCATGAGAAAGCCGCGCCGGGCCACGAGGCGAAGCGCCTCCTCGTCCGTAAGAACGCCCGCCGCCCGGAGCGCCGAAAACTCGCCCAGGCTGTGCCCGGCCGCGGCGTCCGGGAGGGCTCCGTTGCGTTCCAGGGCCGCGAGAACCGCCAGGTTCACGGCCGTCACGGCCACCTGGCAGTTGGCCGTGCGGGTCAGCTCCTCCAGGGGGCCCTCCTTGCAGAGCCGCCTTATGGGGGCCTTGGCGATCTCCTCGGCCATGTCGAAGATCTGGCGTGCGAAATCGAACTCGGCCAAAAGGTCGCTTCCCATGCCCACAAGCTGGGAGCCCTGGCCCGGAAAAAGGAAGGCCGTCCTTTCACTCGCCATTGCCGTTTCCTTCCTCCTCGTCCAGGCTGAACATGTCCCGGGCCGCGCCGATTATGTCCCGCTTCCGCGCCCGGCCGTGGGCGCCCTTTTTCAGAAAAACGGTGGGCCCGTGCAGGAGCTTCGCCAGGATCGACCGGGTGAGACGTTCCACGGCCTCCACCTCCTCGGGTGAGAGGTCCTTCAGGGCCCCCCGGCTCTTCTCCATTTCGGCGGCCCGCACGGCCTCCATGCGCTCCCGGATGGCCTTTATGGTGGGCACCGCGTCCAGGGCGTCGAACCAGCGGCGGAAGGCCATCACCGACTCCTCCACGATGATTTCCGCCCGGGCCGCCTCCTTGGCGCGCTCGGCCTTGTTTTGCTCCACCACCGCCGCCAGGTCGTCCACGTCGTAGAGGTAGACGTTTTCGAGATTGTTGACGGCGGGATCGATGTCGCGGGGCACGGCGATGTCTATGAAAAAAAGCGGCCGGTTCCTCCTGGGCCGCATCACGGCCTTCACCTGGTCCCTGCGGATCACGAAATCGCTCGCCCCGGTGGAGCTTATGACGATGTCCACGATTTTAAGCGCCGCCTCGATGCCCTCGAAGGCCACTGCCTCGCCGCCGAAGCGGGAGGCAAGCGCCACGGCCCGCGCTAGGGTGCGGTTTACGACGAAAAGGCGTTCGGCCCGGTTATGCATCAAATGCTCCACGGCAAGCTCGGCCATTTCGCCCGCGCCGACAAGGAGCACCTTCTTGCCGGAAAGCTCGCCGAAGATTTTTTTCGCAAGCTCCACCGCCGCGTAGGAAACCGAAACCGCGTGCCCGCCTATGCCGGTCTCCTTGCGCACGCGCTTGGCCGTCGAGAAGGCCCGGTGCAGAAGCCGGTTCACCACCACCCCCGAGGCCCCGGCAGCCACGGCCGCCCGGTAGCTCTTCTTCACCTGCCCCAGTATCTGGGGCTCGCCCACGACTAGCGAATCCAGGCTCGCCGCCACCCGGAAGACGTGGCGGCAAGCCTCATCCCCCGCGTGGCGGTAGAGGGCGCCCTCGAAATCGGCCCGCCGCACCCCCTTCACCCGGCAAAGGACCGAGAGGACGGCCGATTCGGCGGCGGCGGCGTCCTCCGCGGCGGCCAGCACCTCCACCCGGTTGCAGGTGGAGAAGAGCACGGCCTCGGCAAGGGCCTCCTCCCGCCGAAGGGCGTCGAGGGCGAAGGCGGCCTCGTCGTCGGAGAAGGCCAGGCGCTCCCGGAGGGCAAGCGGGGCCGTCCTGTGGTTCAAGCCTATGAGAAGAAGCTCCATTACGCGCCCTACCCGGCAAACTGACCGTGGTGGCCCAAGAGAAGAAGATTGAGCCCCAGGAAGGTGAAAAGGATCACCGCGGCCCCGCAGATGGCGAGCAAGGCGGCCCTGCGGCCCCGCCAGCCCACCGCGAGCCGCTCGTGGAGGAGCGCCGCGTAGAGGAGCCAGGTGACGAGGCTCCACACCTCCTTGGGGTCTCCGCTCCACCAGCGGCCCCAGGCGCTCTTGGCGTAAACGAAGCCGGAGACGAGCCCGACGGTGAGAAACGCGAAACCAAGAACGACGCAGGCGTAACCCAGGCGGTCCAGGGTATCGAGGGGCGGCATCCGGTTAAAGGAAAAGCCGCGCCTCTTTTTTTTGATGGCCCGCTCCTGGACGAGGTAGGCCGCGCCGACCAGCGCCGCCAGCAGAAAGGCGGCATCCCCCACGAAAACGGGGAGCACGTGGAAAAAGGTCCAGGCGCTCTTTAGAAGATCGGGCCGGGCGGCGGGCTCGACCGGAAGAAAAAGGGCCGCCATCAGGGTTCCGGCGGCGATGGGGGCCACGGCCGCCCCCAGCACCATCACGCGGTATCGGAGGTCCAGGGCCGCGTAAACGAGCGCCAGGGCCCAGGCCGCGAACGCCAGCGAGTCCCGCAGGGTTCCGACCGGCAGAAACCCGGTTCCGGCCAGCTCCGAGAAAATGACGAGGGTCTGGCACACCAGCCCGCCAAGGAAAAAGGCGTGGCCGATCCGGTGCCAGGCCGTGTTGCCGGCCAAAAGATGCCCGAAAAAGCCCACGGCCCCCGTGACGTAAGCCGCCAAGGCCAGAATAAGGTAGTAGTCCATGAGAAAAACCGCCCCGCCCTTACGGTGGAGGAAAAAGCCCCGGCATGAGGCCGCGGGCCGAAAAGCCCCCGCCCAGCACCCCCGAAAGCACGCGGTCCGCCGCCTCCGCGTCCCTTGAGCGCACGGCATCCAGAAGCCCGCCATCGATCAGGGCCTCGAAAAGCCCCTTGTGCGCCTCGGGCGCGTGGGCTTCAGCCAGGAGCTTCTTGCGCACCTCGCCCATCAGGTCCAGAAAGTCGCCGTACTCGGGCCCGAAGCGCTCCTCGATGTCCTTTTTGAGGCGCTTGGCGAAGGCCGGGCTCTTGCCGGCCGTGGAGACGGCGATCACGAGGTCCTTGCGCTCGACGACGGCTGGCAGCACGAAGTCGCACAGCTCCGGCCTGTCCGCTATGTTGTGGAGTACCCCCGCCGCTTCCGCGTCCCGCGCCACGGCCCGGTTCACTTCCTCGTCGTCGGTGGCGCAGACCACGAGAAAAACGCCCGCCAGGTCGCCCTTCTCGTATTCCCTTCTGTGCATCGAAATCAAGCCCCGGGATTCCAAATCCGCCACGGCCCCGCCCACGCCGGGGCTCACCGCGGTGACAAGCGCGCCGCACTCCAAAAGCGTCGCAATCTTCCGGGACGCAACTGCCCCGGCCCCCACCACGAGGCACTTTTTGCCTTTTACATCAAGATTCACGGGGTAGTAGCGCATAAGCTTCCCATCGTAGGCCGGAACCTGCTGCGGCCATTTTTCACAGCTCCATCAAGTCCCGCGCCACCGTCAGCGGCCCCGACCAGGTCTTGCGGCACTGGCCCACGAGGTCCACGGCGTCGGCCTCGGGGTAGATGTGGGTCAAGACCAGGTGCTTCACCCCGGCCTCGCTTGCGATTTTGCCGGCCAGGGACGGCGTCAAGTGCCCCTCGATCTTGAGCCCGTCGGGAAGCGAGGCCTCGCACAGGAAGACGTCGGCGTTGCGGGCGATGGAGACTATGCCCTCGCACATGTCGGTGTCGCCGGATATGGCGAGCGTCCGGCCTCCCTCGTCCGTGACGCGGTATGCCACGCTTTCCGGGCCGTGGGCGACCGGAAGGCTCTCCACCCTCCATCCGCTCCCCTCGACGCGGTCGGGGCCTTCCACGGAAAGCTCGCGGATTTCCATCACGCCTTCCGTTAGCTCGATCCAGTGGCCGTAGGCAACGAGAAGCCTTTCGTAGAAGCCCCGGAAGCCTTGCCCGCCGGCCGCCAGGAAGGGCGCGCGGGGGCTTCTTCCGTACTTGGCCGAAAAAAGGATCGGCGCGAGATCAGCCGTGTGGTCCGGGTGGTGGTGGGTGTAGAAGAAGGCCGAGACCCGCTCCGGCGCGCACCCGGCCTCCAGGAGCCTTCGTATGGTTCCGGGACCGGTATCGAAGACGAGGCTTTCATCCCCCACCCGCACCAGGACCGACGAGGCCCCCCGGTCGAGGCGCGGCACGCAGGTCCCGGAGCCAAGGATGGTCACCCTCACGATTTTCCCCTTTTTCAGCCTCTATCTTCAGCCGCTCTTACGCCCGACAATCGTTGACCGGCGAAATGCGAAGCCCTCCAAATCCGGCGGAGCGTGCGCAGCACGCGGAGCGCATATCGGGGGTCCGGGGGCGGTTTGCGCCCCCGGCCGCCGGAGGCAGCCTTTGCCTTTCTCCCCGGCCGCCGGAGGCGCTTTTATCTTTTTCAAGATGCCCCATTTGACAAGAAAAGGCAAGTGCTTAACTTTTCCACAATGAAGATAACCCTTTAAAAACAATTTGGATATTCCGCGGAAGCGGGAGGAGGACGCCCATGCGTTTCGACAAGTTCACCATCAAGAGCCAGGAGCTGATCCAGGAGGCCGTGAGCCTGACCGGTAAAAGGGGGCACCAGGAGATCGAGCCGGAGCACTTGCTGGCGGCGATGCTTTCGGAGGGCGAATCCATCGCGCGGGCCATGTTCAGGAAGCTGGGGGTATCCCCCAACGGCGTGGCCAACGAGGTGGAGCGGGCGCTGGCGCGGCTGCCGCAGGTGACGGGGGCGGGCTTCGAGGGCGGGCGGCTGTCGCGGAGGGCCACGAAGGTTTTGGAGGCGGCGGCGGGCGAGGCCGGCAAGATGAAGGACGAGTACGTCTCCATAGAGCACGTGCTTCTCGCCATCGCGGATGAAAAGGGCTCGGAGGCCTCCCGGATTTTGGCGGCCCACGGCATAAACCGGGAAAGCATACTGAAGGTGCTTTTGGACATCCGGGGCACCCAGCGCATAACGGACCAGAATCCCGAGGAAAAATACCAGGCCCTCGAAAAGTTCTCCCGCGATCTCACCGAGCTTGCGCGCCAAGGGAAGCTGGATCCCGTGATCGGCCGGGACGAGGAGATACGCCGCGTGGTGCAGGTGCTGTCGCGCCGCACCAAGAACAACCCGGTCCTGATCGGCGAGCCCGGCGTGGGCAAGACCGCCATCGTGGAGGGGCTGGCGCAGCGAATCGCGCGCGGCGACGTGCCGGAGACCTTGAAGGACCGCCGCCTGGTGTCCCTGGACATGGGGGCCTTGATCGCCGGGGCCAAGTACCGCGGCGAGTTCGAGGACCGCTTGAAGGCGGTCTTGAAGGAGGTGGAGGCCGCGGAGGGCGAGATAATCCTCTTCATCGACGAGCTGCACACGCTCGTCGGCGCGGGCGCGGCCGAGGGCGCCATGGACGCCGGGAACATGCTGAAACCGGCGCTCGCCCGGGGCACGCTCCGTTGCGTGGGAGCGACGACATTAAACGAGTACCGCAAGTACATCGAAAAGGACGCGGCCCTCGAACGCCGCTTCCAGCCCGTGATGGTGGCCGAGCCCACGGTGGCTGACACCATCTCCATCTTAAGGGGCCTCAAGGAAAAGTACGAGGTGCACCACGGCGTGCGCATAACCGACGGGGCCATAGTGGCGGCCGCGACCCTCTCCAACCGCTACATCACCGACCGGTTTTTGCCCGACAAGGCCATAGATCTCATCGACGAGTGCGCCTCGAAGCTTCGGATCGAGATCGCATCCATGCCGAGCGAGATAGACCAGGTGGCGCGCCAGATCACCCAGCTTTCCATAGAGCGCCAGGCCCTTAAAAAGGAAAAGGACGAGGCGAGCAGGGAGCGCCTGGGAAAGATCGAGAAGGAGCTGGCTGAACTGCAGGAAAAGATGGACGTCATGAAGGCCCATTGGCAGAACGAAAAGGACGCCATCGCCGAAATCCGCCGCATCAAGGAGGAGCAGGAGCAGCTCAGTAAGGACGAGGAGCTGGCCGAGCGCCGGGGGGACTTAAACCGCGTGGCGGAGCTTCGCTACGGCAAGGCCGGCGAGCTTGCGCGCCGCCTGACGGAGACCAACGCGAAGCTGGCGTCCATCCAGAAGGACACCAAGATGCTCAAAGAGGAGGTGGACGACGAGGACGTCGCCGAAGTGGTCTCCCGCTGGACCGGCATCCCCGTGTCCCGGATGCTGGAAAGCGAGAAGGCCAAGCTCCTCACCATGGAAAAGCGCCTCGGCGGGCGCGTGGTGGGCCAGGAGGAGGCCATCTCGGCCGTGTCCGACGCCGTGCGCCGCGCCCGCTCGGGCCTCCAGGACGAAAACCGCCCCATCGGAAGCTTCATCTTCATGGGCCCCACGGGCGTGGGCAAGACCGAGCTGGCCAAGGCGCTCGCCGAGTTCATCTTCGACGACGAGGCCGCCATGGTCAGGATCGACATGAGCGAGTATATGGAAAAGCACACCGTCTCGCGCCTTCTCGGCGCGCCCCCGGGCTACGTGGGCTACGACGAGGGCGGCCAGCTCACCGAGGCCGTGCGCCGCAGGCCCTACGCCGTGATCCTCTTCGACGAGATCGAAAAGGCCCACCCGGACGTCTTCAACGTCCTGCTCCAGATCTTAGACGACGGCCGCTTGACCGACGGCCACGGACGCACCGTGGATTTCACCAACACCATCATCATCATGACCAGTAACGTGGGCAGCCACTTCATAACGGAGCTTTCCGGCAAGAACCGCACGGAAATGGAACGCCGCGTGATGGAGGCCCTCCGCGCCACCTTCCGGCCCGAGTTCCTGAACCGCGTGGACGAGACCGTCATCTTCCACAACCTGACCGAGTCCGACCTTGCCCGCATCGTGGATATCCAGACCGTGCGCCTGGCCAGACGCCTCGAAGGCCAGCACATAGCCCTTACCCTCACCGAGGCCGCCAAGCGCCTCCTGGGCCGCGAGGGCTTCGACCCCCAGTACGGAGCGCGCCCCTTGAAACGCGTCATCCAGAAACG